>CAYJJL010000112.1:0-6994 GCA_964370455.1 uncultured Faecalibacterium sp. | reverse complement strand
GATTTTATACACAACATTAAAAACGTGACAAATAATGTACGTCCCCAGTGTCCCAAGTTAGTGGTGGCTGTTATTTTGTTTTTAACGCATATGCGTTTAGTTACCATAAAACTAAAACAATTGCTAATTACTTGAATACAAAATGTTTAATATCATTGCTTTGGTGCAACTATAACACATTCATAAAATTTCATCAAGTTAAGCAATTAATATATTCAAAACAACCACAAACTTATAATATGCAACTGTCGTGTACTCAACTTGCATTTTGTGCTACTTTTAGGTATAATATAATGTGATTAATTGCGCTCTTTAAGAAGTTATGCGAGGGAAATAATGCTATGAGTAATACAATTTTAGTTGGCGGTACAGGCTTTGTTGGTGGCAATCTTTTAGCCACTGGTAATTTTACTGCAAGTTATCATTCTACAGATATTGAAAACGCTTTTGGTACAAACCCTGATTTGCTTATTTATTCAGGCGTGCCAGCGGCTATGTTTTTGGCTAACCAAAACCCCGAAGCTGACCTTGATATTATGCGCAGTGCAAGGGATAACATAAAAAAAATTAACGCTAAAAAAACAGTGCTTATATCCTCAATTTGTGTTTTTGCTGATAGCAAAGGCAAAACCGAACTTGATACCCCCACAGCTGAAAATTTACCAGCATACGGCGCAAACCGCCTACAACTGGAACAATGGGTGCGTGAGGATTTTGCAGATGCTTTGATAGTGCGCCTACCAGCACTTTATGGCATAGGCTTAAAAAAGAACTTTTTGTACGACCTACACACTATAACCCCTGCCCTACTTAAAGAGGAAAAATATCTAGAACTTAGCGCAAAAAGTGAGCTTGCAAAACATGGTTATGAAAACGCAAACAATGGCTTTTACCGCCTAAGTGGCGCTGTTAACACAAACGATTTACGCAGTTTTTTTGAGCAAAATGATTTTAACGCACTTTGCTTTACGGATGCACGCAGTCGCTACCAATTTTATGATTTACGCAAACTTTGGCACGATATAAACATAGCTTTGCAAAACGATTTAAAAGTTTTGCACCTTGCAACACCACCGTGTACAGCTAAGGAAATTTATGCAAATGTAACTGGCAAAGATACCTTTAACAATACTTTAAACACTGCACCTTTTGACTACGATTTAAAAACAATACACAGTGATTTATTTAATGGCGAAAACGGTTATTTATGCACAAAAGAAACTGAACTTTCAGATATAAAAAACTTTATGCAAAACTGGGCTTAAAAAGCTAAACCAAGGCATTGAAACATTTTTATAGCCTTACTTTTTTATGCTCACTTTTTAACTTTTAACTTTTAACTTTTATGCTTAAAGTTGATAGTACACAAAAACACAAATCGCGACAATAATTTTGAAACGGAGCTATAAATGCGCACATGGAAACTTTCCGCCAGTAATATAGGCTGGGCTAAAGAGGACGACACTTTAATATATAACGCTATGCAAACTTTAGGCTATGATGGTTTAGAAATTGCCCCAACTAGGGTTTTTGATGCACCACCTTATGCGCACACAGCAAAAGCACCTGCTTTTGCAAGCGAGGTTTATGCTAAACATGGCTTTGTTATACCAAGTATGCAAAGCATTTTGTTTGGTGTGAGCGAAAATTTATTTGATGAGCAAGGTGCAAAAATTTTGCTAGAACGCTTAAACGAAGCTTTTATTTTTGCAAAAGCGTGTTCGTGCAAAAGTTTAGTTTTTGGTTGCCCACGTAACCGTACTTTTCCAGAAAACATGAGCGAAAAAGACGGTGATTACTTTTTTATAAAAGCGGCAAAACTTGCTGAAAACCAAGGTGTAACACTTGCGCTTGAAACAGTGCCAACTTGTTATAACACTAACTTTTTAAATAACACTGCCGATACGCTAGCTTTTGTAAAACGCCTTAATGTTAAAGGTTTAAGCGTAAATTTAGATATAGGCGCTATGATTACAAACGGCGAAAGCATAGATGTAATAAAAGATGATTTTACCCTAATTAGCCATATACACATAAGCGAAAAAGAACTTGCGCCAATAGTGCCACACGCACTACACAAAGAGCTTGCAGAGCTTTTAGCGCAAAAACAATATAGCGGTTTTGTTTCTGCTGAAATGCGGACAACCACAGCCGATGTAATGCAAAAAAGCCTTGAATATATGGCAGAGGTGTTTGCGTAATGAGTGCTTTAAACAACATAAAAAACATTAACGGTGTGCCAGATTACACCGCACAAGAATTTTGTGAAAAACGTGCTAATGTATGCCTATTAATACCAATAATAAATGAGGGCAACCGCATTTTAACAGAACTTGCAACAGCGCAAAAACATAAAATTGATACTTTAGTAGATATAATTTTATGTGATGGCGGTAGCACAGATGGCAGCATGGAAGCACTGCGACTTTCACAACTTGGTGTAAACACCTTGCTAACAAAAAAAGGTGCAGGCAAACAAGGCGCACAGCTACGCATGGGCATACATTTTGCACTAAGCCGTGGCTACGAAAGCGTAGTTACAATTGACGGCAACAATAAGGATTCAATAGAAGATGTACCTTTATTTTTGGCAAAACTTGCCGAGGGTTATGATTTAATACAAGGTAGCCGCTTTATAAAAGGTGGCGTGGCAAAAAACACACCACCTATGCGCTATTTTGCAGTGCGTTTAATACATGCGCCAATTATTAGCCTTGGCGCAAGGCAATGGTTTACTGATACCACAAACGCCTACCGAGCATACTCAAAAAAATATTTAACACATGCAAAAGTTAAACCTTTGCGTGATGTTTTTATGGGGTACGAGCTACTAGCGTATCTTTCAGTGCGTGCAACACAGCTAGGCTTAAAAGCGTGCGAAGTACCTGTGCGCCGAGCATACCCTGCAACTGGCAAAACTCCAACAAAAATAAAAGGCATGCATGGCAACGCTGATTTAATGCACTGTTTATTTGGCGCAATATTAGGCAAATTTAACCCATAATTTTGCATTTATATGTTTTTTTCTTTTTATAATTTAAAAGTGCGAAAAATCCATAAACTAAATTGTAATTTATTTTTATTATTTCAACTTGATTAACTTAAACATGCATATTTAAAACAGCTAAAAATACTAATTTATAAAAGGTGGCAAATGCTATGGTATACGATAAAATAATTTTAGGCGCTGGGCTATATGGGCTTTACTCCGCCGAACAATGTGGCAAGCGAGGCGAGCGCATATTAGTTTTAGAGCGTGATGCAACGCCTTTTAGGCGTGCTACAACTATAAACCAAGCACGTGTACACCAAGGCTACCACTACCCACGCAGTTACTCCACAGCTATAAAAAGCGCAAAATATTTTGATAGATTTTGCAAGGATTATGATTTTTGCATTTTAAAAGATTTCGACCAAGTTTATGCCACTGGCGCACAGTTTTCGTGGACAGATGCAACTGCTTTTAAAAAGTTTTGCGAGGCGGCAAAAATACGCTGTGACACAGTTGATGTAGAAAAATATTTTAAAAAAGGTATGTGTGATGGTGCATTTTTAACCACTGAATACACCTACGATGCCGAGATATTAAAAAACCATTTGTTGAAAAACCTCGAAAATTTACCAAATGTAGAAATACGTTATTCTCGCAAACCAGATAAAATTGAACGTAAAGGCGATATTTGGCAAGTTACATCAGGCGATATCACCGCTGAAACACCATTTTTGTTAAACGCAACCTATGCTGGCGTTAACGATGTGCACAACATGCTAGGTTTTGAGCCATTTAAAATTAAGTACGAGCTTTGTGAGATGATACTTTGCACTGTTTCGGATGCTTTTAAAAACACAGGTATAACTGTTATGGACGGGCCTTTTTTTTCCATAATGCCATTTGGCAAAACTGGTTTACACAGTATGAGTGCTGTTACATTTACACCGCACCAAGCATGTTTTGAAACGCTGCCAACTTTTGATTGCCAAAAAAACTCAAACGGTTTATGTAAACCTGGTGATTTATACAATTGTAACGATTGCCCAGCAAAACCAAAAAGCGCATGGCCATACATGAACCAACTTGCAAAAAAATATATGAATGAAAATTACGGTTTTGAATATCACTCTAGTTTATTTAGCATGAAACCTATTTTAAAAGCTAGCGAAATTGATGATTCGCGCCCTACTGTTATACGTAGATACACAAACGAGCCTACTTTTATTAGTGTATTATCTGGTAAAATTAACACTGTTTATGATTTAGATGAGGTATTAAAAAATGGCTGATTTAAAGCTTAATTTAGAAAAAAACTTTCTTTCGGCTGTGGTTTATCTGCACAACGAACAAGAAAAAGTAGTGCCTTTTTTTGAGGCGCTACACAACACCCTTGAAAACCGCTTTGAGCAATACGAAATTATAGCGGTTGACGATAGATGCACAGACAGCACTATTGAACAACTGCGTAATTGGGCAAAAAAACTAGAAAAACCACTGACAATTTTGCACATGAGTATATACCAAGGTTTAGAAACAGCCATGAACGCAGGGCTTGAATGTGCCATAGGTGATTTTGTTTTAGAGTGTGATGCAATACTACCAAATTTTGATATGAATTTAATCAACAAAATTTATGATACATCTCTACTAGGCAACGATATTGTTAACCTTTGCCCTGAGAAACAACACGGTAAAAGCAAAGCTTTTTATTCGCTTTTTAACAAATTTAGCCGTTCTGCTTATCCTTTGCGCTCAGACGTTATGCGCATTATCAGCCGTAGGGCTATTAACCGAGTGCACGCAATTTCAAAAAACTTACCATACCGCAAAGCCGCATACGCTGCAAGTGGATTAAAAGTGGCAAATGTTGCATACAAAGGCATGGCACCAACACACAAGGACGCTAACTTTAACCTTGCTATTGATAGCCTTGTGCTTTACACCGACGCAGGGTATCAACTTAGCCTCGGAGCCGCTCTTTTTATGATACTTCTAACAGTTTTTGAACTAGCTTATACCATTTTAATTTTTGTTGCTGGTAAACCTATTGAAGGCTGGACAACACTAATGTTTGTTATGACAGTAGGTTTTGTTGGCGTATTTGGACTTTTTGCTGTTGCACTTAAATATTTGAGCCTAATTTTACGCATATCCTCCCGCAAAGAAATTTGCCTGATTGAAGGCATAGAAAAAATACAAAAATAGTGAGGTTTACTTTGGAAAAACTAAAAAAACTTTCGCAAAAAGACATGCCCCGCATTATATTTGTGGTTTTGATAATTTGTGTCATAGCCTCAAAGCTTGTGCTTGGGCATTATCAAAGTGTGCATACATGGATAAACGGCGCACCGCTTGACGATGAACTTATGTTTGAAGCTGCACAAAGCATAACAGCTGGGCAATGGCTAGGTGATTATAACTGGCTTACGCTTTCAAAACAAATGTTTTTTGCTGTTTGGCTAGCATTGTGCAACTTAATAGGTGTTTCGTACTTAGTAGCAGGGCAGGCTTTACTTTGCCTTGCCTCATTTAGTATGATGCAAGCGTTTAACCCTATT
Source organism: uncultured Faecalibacterium sp. (assembly GCA_964370455.1). Classification (GTDB taxonomy): domain Bacteria; phylum Bacillota; class Clostridia; order Oscillospirales; family Ruminococcaceae; genus Faecalibacterium. The sequence continues at coordinate 1,444 of CAYJJL010000112.1, read as the reverse complement.
TTGCAAAAACGCTGGGCACGCTTTATTCTTTTTGCTGCGCTTGCTTACAGCCCTGCCGCCGCCGCAACTTTTACTTTGCGCGTGTATAGGGATAATATCTTTCCTAGCTTGTGCATATTTTTCTTTGCTGGCATGATAGGCGCTGCACTGCGTTATAAACGCTCCAAAACACGTATGGAAAACTGGCTATTTCTAGCCGGCATTGGTTTGGGCCTTGCACAAATAACTAGGGAGGACGGCATTTGGCTGTTGCCTTTTGCTATTATTGCAAGTTTTATAATATTGTGGTGCATAATTAAATACACTAAACGCAAACGCAAATTTTCCAGATGTTTATCACAAATTTTACCCTATTTTATCGCTGCATGCTGTATAATTATAATGAGCTCAATAAATTATGCATATTATGGCGTTTTTACTACTAGCGATTTTTCAAGTGGGTCTTTTGCCTCTGCTTATGGCGCAATGACACGCATAGAACACGAAAACGAACATATGCTTGTGCCTGTGCCTAAAGATGTGCGTGAAAAATTATATGATACAATACCAGAGCTTGCACCACTCGAACCTTGGCTTGAAGATTACAAACCTTTAGTCGATGCATATACAAACGCGGATATTGGCGATTATCAAGCTGGCTCTTTTTACTGGGCATTACGCCACGCTGCAGAACAAGAGGGTGTTTATAATAACGCAAAAACTGCCGAAACCTACTGGCAAAGTGTAGCAGATGCTATAAACACCGCTATTGATAACGGCGAATTAACCGCAAGTGTTGGCGAGAGAAACTCCACAACACCAATAATAAAAGCACAGTATGTAGCGCCTACACTACTCGAAACTTTAAACGGCTTATGGCATGTTTTAACTTTTGCCGATACGGCTGTTTATCATACCACCGAATTAAGTTATGCCACCGCCGAAGACGCCGCCATTTGGGAGGAATACCTTGGCAACGAGGTAAATTACAGGGCCGTTGCAGGCGAAAGCTACCCATATTATAGCCCAAGGCAATTACAGGTTTACACTGTTTTTGGCATATTAAATATTATTTATATTATTATTTTCCTTTGCTTTTTTGCTGCCGCACTTTTTGTGCAAGGCAAAAACATTTACACAATGATACGTCAAAAATCCTCAGAATATTTACTAATATGGTTAATTTTGTTTGGGCTTTTTAGCATGGCAATTTTCCGCACTGCTATGATAGCTTTTATGGAAGTTGCCGCCTTTAATATAGGCACTCAAACAATGTACCTTTCAACCGTGCACCCTTTATTTATCACATTTGCAGTTGTAGGTATGCTAACCGCCATGCCAAAGCAAAAACAAATTACAAATGAAACACCAGAAATTAAAAACGACGAAACCCCACAAAACGACGAATATACAAAGGACGAAGAAGTTGCATCTAATGAAACTTTTGAACAAGTAGAAAGCGAAG
>CAYJJL010000111.1:0-7058 GCA_964370455.1 uncultured Faecalibacterium sp. | reverse complement strand
CTAGCATTGCGCACTATAAAAATATTGTTTTCACACGAAGAAAAACAATAATAACCATATGACTAACTAAAACAAGAAAAGAAGGAATTAATTCATGTCAAAAAAGCGTAATAATTTAGGTAGAGTAAAGCGCTATAATCATCAATATTATTCAAAATCAGCCATAGCAAAAAAAGTAGCTTTTTGGAGCATAGTCATCGCTTTGTTATTAGTGTTAGGGTATTTTCTTGCACCTTTTATAGTTGATTTAGGTACGTCTACCTGGTATGGCATTATTCGCCCACCATCAAGCAGTGTTTCTCCTCAACCAGAAACAACATCAACACCATCGCCTAGCGCACAAGTTACCGCTACACCAGAGCCAATACCTGCAAGTGGTGTGGTTGTAGAAGGTGATTTTGCAACAGTTAGTCTTTCAGCGTTAACAAGCCCTGAACTTATAAGCAGAACAGTTGAAACTTTACGCACACAAGATGTTACCTATGCGGTTATTCCTTTAAAAGATGTTTCAGGTTATATACATTATGCCTCAGCAGTACCTAGCGCAGCCGCTAGCGTTGCAAGCAGTACAGTTGATGTACAAAGTATTACCACAGCAATGAAAGAAGCTGGTATTATCCCTGTTGCATCTATCAGTGCGTATCGTGACCCACTAGCAGTATATCAAGATCGCAGCATGGGTATACAATACGTTGGTACTGATTATATGTGGCTTGATAATACAGCCGAGGCTGGTGGCAAAGCGTGGATGAGCCCTTATGCTGAAACTTCACGCACTTTTGTAGGTGATATTATAGCCGAGCTTGTAGATTTGGGTTTTTATCACTTTAATTTGTCAAATGTTGTGTTCCCATCTCAAGTAAGCACAAGCCAGTTTTATGGCGAAATAGGTACAGCCACAAGGGCAGATGCAATTGCAGGTAGTATCTCTAATTGGGAAACTCGCTTTGCGGGCCAAGGCGTAGTTTTTTGGTACCAATATCCATATGATATGGCAGCTGTAGGCAACAGCACAACAGGTGATGCACCACCTGTAACTTTGGGTGTAAAAAATATCATTTTATTTGCGCCTGTCACAAATACAGATGGTACATTGCCAGATTTATCTGCTATTGAGCAAATTACAAGCACATTAAAAGGGCAAGGTGCTGAAAATGTTGTTTTAATCCAAGGCGAAAACGGTACGTTTTACTAACAATTTTTTAATATAAAAGGAGTATATTATGTCATCTTGTTTTACTGCGGCTGAAATTTTATTACCAAAAGCTGATGTGCCTGTTTCAGAGTGGGCTTGTATTGCTTGCGACCAATTTACAAGCGACGAGAGTTACTGGGAAAACGCACAAAATTTAGTAGGCTACTCTCCAAGCTCGTTATACATTGTGTTGCCAGAAGTATACATTGAAAAAGCAGGTGCTTTTGCAAGGGTGGAAAATATACACGACACAATGCAAACTTATAAAAAGGATGTACTTACACGTAAAGTATCAGGTTTTGTGTATGTAGAACGTACAATGCAAAGCGGTGCAGTGCGCAAAGGTATAGTAGGTAAAATAGATTTAGAACAATACAGTTATAGAAAAGGCGAGTTTCCAGCAGTGCGCCCAACAGAGGGCACAGTTTTAGAGCGTATACCACCACGTGTTGCAGTACGCAGAGATGCTGTGATAGAAACACCTCACGTTATGATGTTGATTGACGACGAAGCACAAACAGTTATAGAACCAATATCAAACCAAAAAGCAAACTTAAATAAAGTGTACGAGGGCGATTTAATGCTTGGCGGCGGTAGTATTTGTGGTTGGGCGGTTGAAAGCGCTGAGTTAATAGCAGCTATAGAAAATGCTGTTATTACGCTAGGTAGCAGTGAGATTTTTGATGCACGTTATCCACAAGTAGCAGGTGCAAAACCGTTAACAATGGCAGTAGGCGATGGCAACCACTCACTAGCAAGTGCAAAAGCTTTTTGGGAGGAGCTAAAACCTACCCTATCACCAGAAGACCAACTTACACACCCAGCACGCTACTGCCTATGCGAAGTGTGCAATATACATAGCGATGCAATTGAAATGGAACCCATACATCGTGTGCTTTTTGAAACAGATGGCGCAGATGTATACGAAGCATGGGAAGATTACTGCGAAAAGAACGAGCTAGACCTTGAAGATGGCAAAGCCGACCAAGTGTTTACGCTTGTTTCGTTAGCAGGTGAAGAACCTTTTGCAATACGCTCACCAAAAGAACCATTAACCGTAGGCACAGTAGATGCATTTATAGCGGAATATTTAAACAGCCACAAGGAAGTACGTGTAGATTATATACACGAGGAAGAAGCTGTTCGCAACCTTTGCGATGACGGCGCAGTTGGTATTTTATTACCTACTTTTGCAAAAAGCGACCTTTTTAAAGGCGTTGTGCAAGGTGGCGTATTGCCACGCAAAACTTTCAGCATGGGGCAAGCAGTAGAAAAACGCTATTATCTCGAATGCCGAAATATAGTAAATGAAAACATTTAATAAGGAACAATATGCAATTTAAACAGCTCAATTTATCAGCACCTATTCAACGTGCTATTTCAGAATTTGGTTATAGCACACCATCACCAATACAACAAAAAGCAATCCCACCTGTGTTAAGCGGGCGAGATTTAATAGGTTGCGCACAAACAGGCACTGGTAAAACAGCTGCCTTTGCATTGCCTATGCTAGAGCTTTTAAGCAAAGGCGAGCGTGCAAAAGCAGGCACAGTGCGAGCTTTAATTTTAACCCCAACTAGGGAGTTAGCCTTGCAAATAGGCCAAAATTTTACCGATTACGGTAAATATACATCTTTGCGCCATACCGTTATTTTTGGCGGTGTTGGGCAAATGCCACAAGTAGCTGCGCTAAAAAAAGGCGTAGATGTGCTAATAGCATGCCCAGGGCGCTTAAATGATTTAACAAATCAAGGCTATGTTAATTTATCTAAACTTGAAATATTTGTTTTGGATGAAGCCGACCGTATGCTTGACATGGGTTTTGTGCACGATGTTAAACGTGTTGTTAAAAACTTGCCAGCAAAACGCCAAAACTTAATGTTTAGTGCAACAATGCCAAAGGAAATTGAAGAACTTGCCTCAACATTTTTAAAAAGACCTATCACAGTTAAAGTTGATCCAGTTTCAAGCACAGTTGATAGAATAACACAAAGTTTATATCATGTTGAAAAAGGCAATAAACTTGCACTTTTAATACATTTAATAAAACAACTAAAAATTACAAATGCTCTTGTTTTTAGCCGTACAAAACACGGTGCTGATAAAATAGTAAAACAGCTTATAAAATCGGGCATAACAGCCGCTGCTATACATGGTAACAAAGGCCAAAATGCACGTGTGCTTGCGCTAGAAAACTTTAAAGCAGGTAAAACCCAAATTTTAGTTGCAACAGATATAGCTGCGCGAGGTATTGATATAAACGAATTATCACATGTTTTTAACTTTGATTTGCCAGAAGTTGCTGAAACATATGTACACCGCATAGGCCGTACAGCTCGTGCAGGTGCAAATGGTGTAGCCATAGCTTTTTGCGCAACTGAGGAAAAAGAGTATTTACGAGGGATAGAAAAATTAAATCGCAAGCAAATACCAGTAGTAGCAGAGCACCCATTTGCAGGCAAACCATCGCCAGTTAAAGTGGTTGCATTGCCTTTACGTGGCAAAAAACCAAAAGATGAAAAACCAACAGCTGAAATTAAAAAAAAACTAGAAAAAGAAAAGCAAATTAAAGAAAAACTAGTTCAAGAAAAATTTGATAAAGAAAAACAAAAAATGAAAATTAAAGCACAATCAAGTGCAAAAAATATTTTAAACCCAAACGAGGAGGACTCAATGCGGAACTTTAAAGGTAATGGTGGAAAAAAGCCAATCCAAAATAAAGATGGCACACCCACACAAGAAAATACACCCCAAGCAAAAAAACAAGGAAAACCACAACCACAAAAACCACAACGCCCAGCACAAAAACCACAACATGATGTAAAAAATAACCCAAAACGTCAAGATGGCGTTAATAAACAAGGCAAAAAACCTAACAATGCAAATAAAAATAACTCGCAGCGAAATGCTACCTTTGACCCGCGTTTTTTAAGCCCAATGGCAGCCGAGCAAATACCACACACAGCACCAATACAAAAGGAAGAAACAAAACCAATGCAACAAAAGCGCCAAGGGCATAATAACAAAGATAGACAAGCAAATGCAGCAAAGCAAAACCCACACCAACCAAGAAAACAAGGTAATAACCAGCGCCCTGCGAATGCGCAAAAACATGGCACACAAAAATTTGCACAAAAACAATCTGCACATGCAACAGCCAATGCTGATAACGAAAATACACGCTCTACACACCCAAATAGGCGTGCAGAACAACACTCTAGCCATAGTGGCGCACATGGCAAACATTCAAGCTATGAAAACCAGCACAACAAAAAATCAGAGCGCCATGTAACGGTTAGCCCGCCTAGTCGTGCAGGGCTACGCACAGTGCGCTCTAATAAACCAATCTCAAGTGGTAAGGGTATAGGGCTAGAGTTAATTACACGCCGCCCACCACAACAAAAATTTACAAGTTTTGATGATTATATGCAATCACGTGGTGGCGAAAGTGCACCAATTAAAGAAAAAACAGATAAAGAGGATTAATAAATAGGCGTTTTTATTATCTGTTTATTTAGCTTTGTTTAATAAAAAAATTATAATCACTCAGTAGGAAAAACGCTTTCACTAGGGGTATCTATTGCGTCAGTGCTAGCTTCTTGTTCGGGTAAAATTTGTATGTTAATATCGCCATCTGCGCCTTGTGTGCCAAGTGCACTTTGTGTTTCAAGTTCTTGCATGGCGGCCTGTGCGGCTGCGTTATCGGCGCTTTCTTGTAAAGCGTCTGCAAGACCTGTAACTTTGCCAGATGGCTTTTCTAATAAGTATGAGCCAATAACGGTTTCTTTATAAACTAAAAGCACGCCGTAAACTGTATTTTCGCCTAAACTTAATGCAGGTATACGTGCAAGCCATTTTTCGACAGTTTTGCCTTCGTAGTCGGTTAAATCAAATCCACTCTGTGCAACTAAAGTGTTAAATGCGGCAAAGCTATCATCCCAATTTTTAGGTATTTCAACTTTGTCTGCACTTATGTCCACAGGATCAGCAGTAAAACCATAACCAGTAAAAAATGTTTGTATGTCTTGTGTGGAACTAATTTTAATACTATTGTTGCTATTTACCTGTGTGCTGCTTTCTCGCAGAGAACTTGTGCTAAACCAACCTATGCATAGTGCGCTAGCACATACACAGCCAACAGCAATGCGTTTAATGTTTTTTTTGTTCAAGGTAATCATAAACATAAATATTCTCCTTTTCGGCGCAAAAGCCGGTTACAAGTACGCCGGCGATGTGTTTTATGCTAAATACTATGTGCTATTAGGTTTAAGTATGCACATTTTTTTAAATGTTAAAAAAAATTTGCAAAAGTAACATTCAATTTTCACCAATTTAGTATATTATAGGGTTTAAAATTACTAAATTACTTTTAAGTGTCTATTATAGGAGGGTGCAATGGCTAATATTTTAATAGTAGATGACGAACCACGCATACGCAGTTTAATACGTGAACACTTGCAATTTGCAGAGTTTAATTGTGGCGAGGCTTCAGACGGCATATCGGCTATACAGCAAATAAAAACAGGCGATTACGACCTTGTTATTATAGATGTTATGATGCCTTTGATGGACGGTTTCACATGTTTAAAAACGATACGTCCTGACGGTTTAACTATACCTATAATTATGCTTACTGCCCGTAGCGAGGAGTATGATAAACTTGCAGGCTTAGAGGGTGGTGCTGATGATTACATCGTAAAACCTTTTAGCCCACGTGAGCTTGTTGCACGTGTAAAAGTTGTGCTTAACCGAGCAATGCCAAAAACCGAGCAAAAACAAGATGTGCTAGAGTTTGGCGATTTATGTATAGATATTGCAAGCCATAGCGTACATGTAGAAGGGCAGGAAGTAGCCATAACACCTAAAGAGTTTGATTTGCTAACTTTTTTAGCGGCAAACAAAGGCATAGAGCTTAGCCGTGAAACAATTTTGCAAAAAGTATTGAACTACGATTATTTTGTCGAGGATAGAACAGTTGATACACATATAAAAATGTTGCGTGGGCATTTGGGCTCATGCAGAGATTATATATCCACAGTTTGGGGTGTTGGCTATAAGTTTAACCCTACAGATACACACTGAATGAGAGTATAAAATATGCGTTATACTGATAAAACTTCAAACAAAAGACGCAATTTGCAAAACCATAGAGAAATGCGTTTTTTGCCATTTCTCAAACGTAATTTGAGCATACGCATGCAGCTTATGCTCTTTTTGTGGTTTGTTTGTTTTGTTTTGTTGGCCGCAGTGTGGATCATGAGCACTAGCCTTTTGCAACCAAGATATAACGAATCTATTGAAACAAACCTTAACACTCAGCTTAACAAAATAATTACGATGATGGACAAAGCGATAGAGGAAGATGTTTCAATTTCAACACGAAAAGCAGAGGGCTTAGTTGTAAACGAAGAATTTAGGCAACAATTAGATGAAGCAATAGCCGCTAACGAAATTAAAATTACAAATGTGTGCGTTGATATTTCTGATACATCACTTAATTATGTAATGTATAGCGAAAACGTTCAGCCTTGTGTTGTACACAGCACAACTAGTTATGGTTTTGGTGCAACACATACGCAACTAGGGCGTGATAGTGAAAACGCTTATTGGTTAAGGCGTAGCTGTTTTGCAACAGGTAGTATATCCCAGATAGTAAAATCTGGCGAGTTACAGCAAATGGTGGTTGGCAAAACTACGGCCGATGGTCAATATGTAGTTTTAGTTTCAGCTAGCCTTGCACGTGTTGAAGAAGCTGGCACAGTTTTGCAAGGTTTGTTACCTGGTACAGCAAGCTTTTTGCTTTTATTAGCTTTTGTTGCAGCATGGCTGTTTAGTCGCTGGTTTACAAAACCAATCAGCCGTT
>CAYJJL010000110.1:0-7129 GCA_964370455.1 uncultured Faecalibacterium sp. | reverse complement strand
ATAAAATTTAACGCAAGCTTTAATGGCTTACGAGGGCACACTTTTATTAGTTACACATGATAGGTATTTGATGAATAGCCTTGAGTGCCCTATTTTATACCTAGAGGACGGCAAAGCGACACTGTACGAAAGCTACGAAAAACTAATGGCTCGCCATCAAACAGCGCAAGTGGCAGTTATACCTAAAGCGGAAAGCGCACCAAAGCAAGGCTATGGCAAGGAGCAACGCAAACGCAAAGCAGAACTGCGTACAGAGATAAAAAAATGGGAAGATAAGCTTGAACAACTAGGCATTGAAGAAGAAACCCTTTCAGCAGAAATGAACATGCCTGATATATTTAACGCACCAGCACTTTTGCAAGAAAAAAGCCTGGCACTTGTAAAAGTGCACGAGGAACAAGAAAAGGTTTTTGAACTTTGGGAAAAAGCCCTTGCAGAACAAAAGGAATATGAAGAAAGCGCTGAATAATGCTGATGTTTGAGGCATAAAGCGATATACCTTTAGTCACAGCAAGCTAATAGCAACTCGCTAATTATAATATATTATCGCGCTTTTTATTAACACGCTCAGTTTTTATTATTTTTGCTGTGCTAACTTTGAGCCTAAGCTCAAAGCGCCACTGCGGTGGCAGCATCGCAAAACAATAAAAAACACCCCTAAAAGTTAGGTTTAAACTTAACTTTTAGGGGTGTTTTTTAATAAATGTAAATTACTGTTAAATATGCTTTTAAAGACATAAACTTATTGGAATTATTTTTAAAGGTTTTTCTAATGCTTTTTCTTCGCTTTGTTTTTAAAAAATGTTATAAAAAACATACATCTGAAAGTTTTTGAGATAAAGCCATGCCTAGCGCATGTATCTCAGTTGCAACTTTAGGTGCAAGATATGGTTTGTGTGTTTTTACGCTACCAGTGCTAAGCTCAAAACTTTGCACAAGCTCACCTTCGTAATCGCTGATTAAATGGTTTAAAATGTTTTTCCAGTTTACTGCGCCTGAAACTTGCTCGTTTTTATCGCCATATGTTATTAATGAAACATATTTTTTGTTTTGCCAAGTGTTTTCGCTAACAGCATATAGCCTATCCATAAAAACTTTTGTTTGCGCAGTAGGGCCATAAAAGTATATAGGTGTTGAAAAAATAACAACGTCCGCTTTTTCAATCTTGGGGTATATATCACGCATATTATCGTTTAAAATGCAGTTTGTTATCTTGCCAGTTTTACAAGTGCAACAACCAGTGCAAAATTTTATATTTTCGCCGTGTAGGTATATTTTATCAACATGGCAATTTAAACCGCCATCCAAAACACCTTTTAAATATTCATCAAGCAACATGCCAGCGTTGCCGTGTAGTTTTGGGCTACCAAGTACAGCTAAAATATTCATGTAAAAAATCTCCTTATCGCCAGTTTGCATCTGCTTGGGTGCATAGCTATTTATCACTGTTTATCAATTCTAGCACATATGCAGTTTAATCACAAGCGAAAAACAATTTAATTGACAAAAAAATTAAATAAAAATGCTATTGCCTGTTTGCTTAAATTATAGTATTATTAAAGATGATATTTATTTAAATGTAAGTAGTTGCAAAACTTAAAAAAACTAGTTATAGGGAGGTTATTAAATGACACTCAACAATATAAAAAGCCTCCTTGGGGGTAGCATTTATCAGCGTGCGCTAAGTTATTATCAGCGTGGGCGCGTGTATAATTATGAAGAAATTGAAAGCGCACCTGAAATTTTATATGTAACAGCTAATGTTACAGGTACGCAAACTTATGATACTTGCGCTTGGATAAACAGTGTTGATTTTTCGTTCCGCTCGGCTAGTTGTGATTGTGCTTATAACGATAACGGCTATGGCGAACCGTGTAAACACATAGGTGCGCTACTTTTGAAATTTAATGAGTTGCACGATTTTACACCAAAACAAAAACTAGAAAACCTAATGGCTGAAAAAGCAATAGTAACAGCCGTTACCCTGCCAGAAACAAAACAACCTGAACCTAGTAATTACCACCGCCGAGTAGAAGAACTTTTTGGCAAAAAGTGGAAAGCCCCAGAGGCAGAATCTGATAAAAATGCCTCGCTTTTGTTAGATAGATATACAAATAAAAGGGTGAGTAAACCTTTTGCAATTGCACAAAACATATCAACTCAAACAGGTAACATAAGCCTAATAGTTGAGTTTTCGCCAGATCCTTTCCGCCGAGATGTAAGCCCTGAAATTAGGCTGAAAATAGGTAACGGTAAGCGATATTATATAGTTAAAGATATAATGGCATTGCTTAGTGATATTGATGAAAACAACTATGTTTCGTATGGCAAGCAACTAGCGTTTGACCATAGCATTAACGTTTTTGATGATTTTTCACAGCGGTTATTAAAAATATTATATAAGCAACGTGGTTTTAACGATTATGCAAAAGATGCATCACGTGGCTACAGCCGTTATTCTAGTTATAACCCTCGTGTTGGCTCACTTTCCATAGCGCCACCAATTTGCGATGAAATATATAATTTGCATTTTGAGCTAGGCGAATTATATTTATACAAATTACCAAAAACACCTTTTAAAGCAACTTTACACGCTAGTTCGCAAAAAGGTGGAGCAACACTTGCAATTTCGCCACGAGTTAATTGGTTTTATGGTGAAAATCATATTTATTGTTTTGATGATGAAAATATTTGGCGCTTAGATAAAACCACTTTTTACCAAATTGTAAATGTGCTAGAAACATTGACAAAAGATGTGTTTTTTACCACAGCGGATATAGCAAAATTTTGTTCATATGTATTGCCAGAAATACGCTCGCAGGTAGTGATTGAAGACCCAGCGGAAATTTTGCTTAGCCAAATACCACTAACACCTATCGTGCAATATTACATAGATGCGCCTAATTTTAAAAATATTACAGCGTATCCTGTATTTTTATATGGTGAGGATAAAGTTAGCCCACTAGAGCCTGTTTTGGCAAATTTTATGCGTGATAAGCGCAGTGAAGAGCAAACAGTAGCCTTGCTTGCACACTATATGCATGCAACTAAAAACGAGCAAAACAGTTGTTTTTTCAGCGTGCAAGAAGATGACGATATATATCGCTTTTTTGAGGAGACACTGCCAGCTATGTTGGCCACAGGCGAAGTGTACATGAGCGATGTTTTTCGCAAAATGCAAGCGCCACAGCCAAGTATAAAGGTAGGTATTTCAGTTGCAAATAGTGTGCTAGATTTAAAAATTGATACAGGCGAATTTCCAGTTGAAGAATTAAAGGCACTGCTTAGCACTTTACGCAGTAAAAAGAAATATCACCGTTTGCGAGATGGCCGCTTATTAAAAACCGATAATTCTATGCAAGTGATGGAAGAACTAAGCGAAACCTTGAGCCTAGCAGGTGCAGATATTGGTGAGGGTGATTTTACATTGCCACTTTATAGAGCACCAAGTTTAGATAAAGCCTTTGCAGGGCAAGATGGTTTTGAGTTTCGCAGAGATGAGGCTTTCCGCCAGATTAGCCGTAGTTTTCGCTCGGTGGCTGATAACGAATACGCTTTGCCAGAAAGCTTAAAAAAGGTTTTGCGTAAATATCAGCGCACTGGTTATAGGTGGCTTTGTACGTTAGATGCTTATGGCATGGGCGGTATACTTGCCGATGACATGGGCCTTGGCAAAACTTTACAAGTGTTAGCATATTTATTAGCACTTAAAGAAAAAGGCGAAAACGCACCATCTTTAATAGTTTGCCCAGCCTCACTTTTGCTTAACTGGGTGGAGGAAGCGCAAAAATTTACGCCAGAGTTAAAAGTGCTTGCCATAGATGGAGATGCGCACACAAGGGCAGAGCTTGTTTCGAGTTTTGCAAAGGTAGATATAGTTGTAACTAGCTATGATTATTTACGCAGAGATGTTGAACTTTATGCGGATTTTAACTTCCATGCTTGCATTATAGATGAAGCACAGGCAATTAAAAACCATAATACAAAAAAATATAAGGCTGTGTGTAAGGTGAAAAGCGAGGTTCGTTTTGCACTAACAGGCACACCTATTGAAAACCGCCTGAGTGAACTTTGGAGCATTTTTTCGTTTTTAATGCCAGGGTATTTATACCCTTATCCAATTTTTAGAGAAACCTTTGAGAGACCTATTGTTTTGCAACAGGATGAAACTGTTACACAAAGGTTAAACCACATAACAGCGCCGTTTATATTAAGGCGCATGAAAACAGATGTGCTCAAAGAGTTACCACCTAAAATAGAAAATTTGTATCATGTGTTTTTTACGCCAGAACAAAAAAAGCTTTACCATGCCTCAGTGCTTGATGCAAAACAGCGTTTGAGCACGCTCAAAGCGGAGGATAGAATACAAGTTTTTGCAGTGCTCACAAAGTTGCGTCAAATTTGCTGTGATCCTCGCCTTAGTATAGAAAACTGGAACGGTGGCAGTGCAAAACTTGATGCATGTGCAGAGCTTATTTCATCAGCTGTTGATGCAGGGCATAAAATACTGTTGTTTAGCCAGTTTACATCTATGCTGGATTTACTAGCTGTGCGCTTAGATGAAATGGGCATTACTCATTTTACATTGCAAGGCTCTACACCAAAGCCTAAGCGTGCACAATTAGTGCATGCATTTAACGATGGTGAGGCAGATGTGTTTTTAATATCATTAAAGGCTGGTGGTACAGGGTTAAACCTAACGGCGGCGGATATAGTAATACACTATGACCCATGGTGGAACGTAGCCGCACAAAACCAAGCAACGGATAGAGCTTACCGCATAGGTCAACAAAACACAGTGCAGGTATATAAGCTAATAATGCAAGGCAGTATTGAAGAAAAAATCATGGAAATGCAAATAGCAAAGCAAGACCTTGCAAATATAATAACAGGTAACGAGGGCGCTATGCTTAACATGAGCCCTAAAGAAATACTAGCTTTACTTGAAGAATAAAAAGGAGAAAAAATGCAACCAAAACAACTAATTGAAATTATGGCAGTTGCTGAAAGATTAAAAGACAACACAAGGCATTGCATAACAAGCAAAGGCCGTAAAGAAAGCGTGGCAGAACATAGTTGGCGTTTAACTTTAATGGCTATGTTTATGCAAGATGAATACCCTGACATTGATATGCTTAAACTGCTTAAAATGTGTGTTATACACGATATAGGTGAATGTTTTACAGGCGATGTACCATCTTTTGAAAAAACAGATGCCCACCGTGAAGCTGAAGATAAAATGCTTAAAGAGTGGGTTGCATCATTACCAGCACCATATGATAAAGAATTTGCAGAATTATATGCAGAAATGGAGCAAAAGCAAACGCAGGAAGCAAAATTATACAAAGCTTTAGATAATATGGAGGCGGTTGTACAGCATAACGAAGCACCTATTGAAAGTTGGTTGCCGCTTGAGTATGATTTACAACTTACATATGGCAAAGAAAACGTGCAGTTTTCAGAGTATACACGTGCCCTACATGCACAGTTAAACGAAGATACACGTGAAAAAATAAAAAATGGTAAGTAAAAGGTTTACAAATAAAATTTAGGCAAGTAATTTTTGAATAAGTAAGCTTTTAAATATCATTTTTTGTGATATTTATTAATAATTGTTCGCTTGATATAAAATGGGTTTAGATTATTTTTTCTTATAAAGAAAGGGAAATATTATGCCAGTATTTGACATGCAACTACCACAGCTTAGAGAGTATAAAGGCTCTACACCAAAACCAGAGGATTTTGACGCTTACTGGGCAAAAGCTTTAAAAGAGCTTGACGAAACAGCACCAATGCCAAAGTTAGAGATAGCAAAATTTTCTGCCAGAAATGCAGATTGTTTTGATTTAACTTTTACTGGTGTGCGTGGTGCAAAAGTTTACGCACAATATTTGCGCCCTAAAACAAAAGGGCCACACCCTTGTATTTTGCAGTTTCATGGTTATGGCGGACAAGCTGGCAACTGGAGCGAAAAACTTGGTATGGTTAGCGAGGGTTATTGTGTTGCAGCGCTAGATGTACGTGGACAAGCAGGTAAAAGCCAAGATAGCTGTACTTATATAGGCGATACACGTTTTGGGCATATAATACGTGGGCTTGAAAACGACGACCCACAAGATTTATTCTTCCGCCATGTGTTTTTAGATACAGTACAACTTGCAAGGGTAGTTTCAAGTTTTGAAGAAGTTGACGAAAATCGCCTTGCATGTAAAGGTGGTAGCCAAGGTGGCGCACTAGCTATTGTGTGTGCGGCTTTGCATGACAACATAAAGCTAACGGTTTCACAGCATCCGTTTTTATCTGATTATAAGCGTGTTTGGCACTTGGATTTACCATCACGCCCATATGCTGAAATTTACGAATATTTTTCACGCTTTGACCCTTGCCACGAGCGTGAGGACGAAATTTTTACAAAACTAGGTTATATAGATATACAAAACCTAGCCCAGCGCATAAAAACACCAGTGCTTTTTGGCATAGGCTTAACGGATAATGTTTGCCCGCCATCTAGCCAGTTTGCAGTTTATAATAAACTTGGTGGCGAGGTAAAACTGCATATTTACCACGATTTCGGACACGTGCTTTTCCCAGGGTGGGCGGATAAAATACACGAATTTTTACAGGATTTATAATTTAAGTTAATAAAAAAGGTTGCGACAAAATTAATTGTCGCAACCTTTTTTGCGTAAACGAATATATTGTATAGTTGGATTTAAAAAGTTAAGTGTTATAATCAAAACTATTGCTAAAAATAAAATCAGCCTTGCTTTCAATAGAGTGTTCAGCAAAATATGCTTCTTTAAGTTCTATCAACTTGCTTTTAAAAGCTTTTGCTTTTTCAGAACCACTGCGCTGTAATATGCGAGACATTTGTTCGGTTTTATCAATGCTTAAAAAAAGCTTTATGTCGGCATAGTTTGGTAGTTTAGGGTGTAAGCTATACGAGCCCTCTATTATTATATAATCACTTTTATTAATATTTTTAAATTCACCAAGCGACATTTCACTGCAATCAAAACGTTGGTAAGCAAAAGGTTTTCCGTTTTTTAAAAAAGGTATAACCTCTTTCAAAAAACGTTCATAGTGAAAATAACCGCCAGCCTCAATTAGGCTTTCAGCTGTGAGAAAA
>CAYJJL010000109.1:0-7137 GCA_964370455.1 uncultured Faecalibacterium sp. | reverse complement strand
GCTAAAACTAAAAAACCATAAGAGATTAATGTTTGGTTGCTAAACTTGTTTTTAATGTCAGAAATTAAACGTGCTCGCTGTTTTTTTACACGCGTGGGTGCCACGCCACTGGCAACGTTTGGCTGTACTGCTATGGTGTTGTTGCGCTCGCCAGCTAATAGCTCATCGCAAGTAATGCCAAAAACCTCTGCAATAACAGGTATAAGTGCAAGGTCTGGTAATCCGTCGCCTCTTTCCCATCTGCTAACGCTTTTATCAGTGACATTTAAACGTAAGGCGAGGTCTTTTTGTGTCATACCATTAGCTTTGCGCAAAGCAGAAATAAAAGCGCCTATGTTTTTTTGTTGCATAAAAATTCCTTTCTAGATTATTGGATAAAATAAATTTTTCTGAAGTAATTCTAGCAAAGAAAGAGTAGTTAAACAACTCAATTACCAGAGATTTACTCTCGCAAAGTGAGAGTTTTAACCTTATGACCATAAAAAGCGAAAGCAAGTTTGCAAACGCAATATAAAATGTTTTGTATTATTCAGTAACGGCTAGTGGTTTTGAGCATTAAAATATGCCACAAATTAATAAAAACTAATTTGTGGCATATTAAATTTATGCGTATAATTTAAATGTAAATTGAAACATCCTGTTTAAACTATGCTATCCAAGCCACGGCGGTTTAGCGGTGTGGATAAAATTATTTGTGTGCTTGTTTGCCCAAACGCTTGGAAATTTAAAATTAATTGTTCAAGCGTTATCATATCTTGGCAACTAACTTTAATAATAAAACTATGGCTACCTGTAACGTGGTGGCATTGTAAAACCTCTTGTTTAAAATCAAGGCTCTTTAAAAACTCATCTCTTGAGCTAGGTTGTACCGAAACACTGACCAAAGCATCAATAGCTGGTTGGTTAGTAGGTCTGTGCAAACAAACAGTATAACCACCAATTATGCCATCGGTTTCGAGCTTGCGTATACGGCTAGAAACAGCAGGACTAGTTAAGTTTACATGCTCAGCAATCTCTTTAACTGATATCCTAGCGTTCTTTATTAGTAGTTTAAGTATTTTTTGATCCAATTTATCCATGATGAAATTCCTCGTTTAGTTAAATAATTTAAATAAATTTTATGAAATAAAAGATATATGTGCAATTTTTCTTCCATTTTAAAGAGCGTTAAAAATTTTACTCTTTGTTATCTTAATTATATAAAGTTTTTGGCAAAAAGTAAAGTGTTTTTTAAATAGTTATTTAGTTTTTAGATTTGACAAACATAAAAATATTGATATAATCATAATATAAACAAATTTACCCATGCAGTGGTAATAATTATTATGATATTTACTAACACACATATATATACTTTCCCACCCCTCTATACAAAAAAGCCCACTGCCAGGTGGGTTTTTTTGTTTGTCTGAAAAATCAATGTGTTTTTTTTGAAAAAGCTATTGACAAAACAATAAAAAGTTGTAGTATAATAAGCAGAGATTTTATTTTTTTGTAACGATTTGTAATCGATTACATTTTTTTAAAACTATTTTTGTAATCGATTACAAAAAAGGAGTGTAAATGGCAACGATAAAAGAGGTTGCGCAATTAGCTGGGGTTTCAGTTGCAACTGTTTCAAGGGTAATAAACATGCCTGAAACAGTTAGCGAAAAAAAACTGAAAGCAGTAGAATGTGCGATACAACAATTAAATTATACACCTAATGCGCTAGGGCGCAACTTGCGCCAACAACACACTAAACGTATTTTGGTGGTGCTTAATAATATATCTAATCAATTTTATTCTGGCGTATTAAAGGGTATTGAGGAGCGTGCAAAGCAAGATAACTATTCCACACTAATTTGCACAACAAGAGGTAACAGAGATTTAATACTTAGCCATATTGAAATGTTAAGTAGCAAGGTGGCAGATGGTGTAATATTTTTATCACCAGAACTTGCAAGCGATGAGATATTAAAAGTTAGTGCGAATTATCCAATAGTATGCACGTGTGAGCCAGTTAAAAGTGAGGAAATAACCTGTGTGACTATAGATAACGTAAAGGCAGGATATGATGCTACACAATTTTTACTTAACAAAGGGCATAGGGATATAGTGCTTGCAGGTGGCGATAACGATATTTCATATTCTTCTGAATTAAGGGAGATTGGTTTTAAAAAAGCAATGCGCGAAAACAAAATTGAAATAACTGAGGATAATATTATAAATGATGGTTATGGCTTTAATAGTGGTGTGCGCACAGCACGAAAGATATTAAAACGCAACAAATTACCACAAGCAGTATTTGCAATTTCTGATGCAAGTGCAATAGGTATAATAAAAACACTGCACGAAAACGGCGTGCGTGTGCCTGAGGATATATCGGTTATGGGTTTTGATAACACAAGCATTAGTGAAATGTATGTACCATCAGTTGCAACAGTTTCACAGCCACGTTACGAGATGGGTAGCATGGCAATGGATTTGCTGATTAATATGATAGATGGTAATGCAACAAAAAAAATGAATGTAGTTGAGCATAAAATTATTGAAAGACAATCTGTAATTAATAAATAAATATTAAAACTGATAATTTAAAACAGCACACAAATAAAAACTGAAATATTTTTTTGAAGTTTTACACTGTGATACTAAAAGTAAAATAACAAAAAATAATAATATAAATTAATATGTAAAAATAAGAAATGGAGAAACTCATCATGGAAAAAATCAAAGTAGGCGTAATAGGTTGTGGCG
This sequence comes from uncultured Faecalibacterium sp., assembly GCA_964370455.1. Lineage (GTDB taxonomy): Bacteria > Bacillota > Clostridia > Oscillospirales > Ruminococcaceae > Faecalibacterium. The sequence continues at coordinate 4,398 of CAYJJL010000109.1, read as the reverse complement.
GTATAGCAATGAGCAAACATTTACCATCAATTAAAGATACAGATAGGGTAGAAATAGTTGCTTTTTGCGATATTGACGAAGCAAAAGCAATTAAAGCTAAAGAAAATTTTGGAACAGAAAGTTCTGAAATTTTTACAGATTATAAAGAGCTTTTAAAAATAAAAGAAATAACAGCTGTTTATGTTTTAACACCTAACCGCTCACACAGTTTTATTTCTATAGACGCTATGCGAGCAGACAAACACGTTATGTGCGAAAAACCAATGGCTAAAACATATGTCGAAGCGAAAGAAATGGTAGAAGTGGCCAAAGAAACAGGTAAAATATTAACTGTTGGTTACCAAAACCGCTACAATAAAGCATCTGATTATATTAAAAAATGTGCACTTAATGGTGATTTTGGCGATATGTATTACGGTAAAGCACACGCTATACGTCGCAGAGCTGTACCAACTTGGGGCGTGTTCTTGAACGAATACGAGCAAGGCGGCGGCCCACTAATTGATATAGGCACACACGCACTTGATTTAACTCTTTGGGTTATGGATAACTACGAGCCAGAATCTGTTATGGGTTCAGTTTATAAAAAACTTGGCGACCAAAGAAACACCGCTAACGCATGGGGCGATTGGGATACAGAAAAATTTACAGTTGAAGATTCAGCAATGGGCTTTATCAAAATGAAAAATGGCGCAACCATTAACCTAGAAGCATCATGGGCACTAAATAGCCTAGATGTTGATGAGGCAAAAACAACTGTATGCGGCACACAAGGCGGTGCAGATATGAAAGACGGCGTGCGCATAAACTACGTTAAAAATGATACACAAGTTGTTGAAACACCATCTCTTGAAGAAAAAAGCGGTGTTGCTTTTTATGAAGGCGCAACAGAAAGCCCACAATTACGTGAGCAAAATGTATTTTTAGAAGCAATTACAAAAGGCACACCACTAACAGTTTTACCAGAACAAGCACTGGTTGTTACACAATTGCTAGAGGCTATTTACGAATCTGCAAAAACAGGTAAAGCAATATACTTTAACTAATTGCTAGTATCGTAACCGTTTATTGTTGAACTAAAAACTTAAAGGAGATTTGTATGAAAGCTAAGTTAGCATTGCAGCTATGGAGTGTAAAAAAAGCCTTTATGGAGGATTATAAACAAACGCTTGAAAAAATAGCAGAGCTAGGTTTTGCAGGTGTTGAGTTTGCAGGTTATAGACGCTTAGAGGGCGCAGAACTAGACCTTTTTAAAAACGAAGGTGCAAACGTTTTAAAGCAAATACCAGCTGAAAAATTTATTAATATCCCAGCGGAAGATATAAAAGCCGCACTTGAAGAAAATAACTTAGTTGCATGCGGTGCTCATGTACAATTAGATGATATTGTTAACGAGCTAGATGAGGTTATTGCATATAACAAAATAGTGGGTAACAGTTATATTATTTGCCCTTTTGCAGCTGTTGACGAGCGTGAAAAACTAGATGATTTAATTGCAAAATTAAACATAGCTTCAGCAAAATTAAAGGCTAATGGTATGGTGCTTGGCTACCATAACCACAACCATGAGTTTATAGAATATGACGGTAAATTTGCACTAGATATAATATTTGAAAACGTGCAAGAAATATGCCCACAAGTAGATACATACTGGGTGTTTAGAGCAGGGCAAAACTTTACAGATTATTGCAAAAAATATACAGGTAAGTTTGTATCACTACATTTAAAAGATGGCACTACCGAAAAAGGCACAACCTTAGGCGAGGGCGAGGTAAATTTACCAGCTGTTATAAGTTTAGCTGATGAAGTTGGTGCAAAATGGCTTGTTATGGAGGATGAAACCCACACAGGCGACGAATTTACATCAATAGAAAAAGGCATGAAAAATTTAAACTTGTTGTTAAAATGACACTTGTTAATACTTAAAGTAGTAAATATTTGAGCGATTAAATATATTGATTTTATAACACACATGTTTTAATGTGTGATTAACGGAGGATACATTATGAAAATAGGCGTTTTTACAGTTTTATTAGGCGATAAAAACCTAGATGATGCATGTGCATACCTTGCAGAAAAAGGCGTGCAAGCAGTTGAAATTGGCTGTGGTGGTTACCCAGGCACAGCACATTGCGACCCAAAAGTTTTGCTAAACGATGATGCAAAATGCAAAGAGTTTTTAGATACAATTAAAAAACATGGCTTAATTATTAGTGGTTTAAGCTGCCATGCCAACCCTGTGCACCCCAACAAGGAAATGGCTAAAAAGTTTGATGATGAGCTAACAGATGCAATTTTATTGGCCGAAAAACTAGGTGTTGATGTTGTTAATACATTTTCAGGTTGCCCTGGTGATAGCGAAACATCACAGCGCCCTAACTGGGTAACATGCCCTTGGCCAGAGGATTTTACAGAAGTGCTAGAGTACCAATGGAACGACGTACTTATACCATACTGGACAAAAAAAGTAGCCTTTGCAAAAGAACACGGCCTACACAAAATTGCGCTAGAAATGCACCCAGGTATGTCTGTTTACAACATGCATTCACTAAAAAAATTGCGTGATGCAGTTGGACCAGAAATTGGCGCAAATTTTGACCCAAGCCACCTTGTATGGCAAGGCATGAACCCAGCTCTTTGCATTAGGGAGCTTGGCAAAATGGGTGCGATTTTCCACTTCCACGCAAAAGATGTACGCATTGATAAAGCAAACACTGCTTTAAATGGTGTGTTAGATGTACAGCCATATGGTGATGAAGTTAACCGTTCTTGGATATTCCGCTCACTTGGTTATGGCAACGATTATAACTTCTGGCGTGATATCGCATCTGAGCTAAGAATGGCTGGTTACGATGGCGTACTTAGCATTGAGCACGAGGATAGCCTAATGAGCACTAACGAGGGTTTATCAAAAGCTATCGCATGCTTAAAAGATGTTTTACTATTTGAGCCAAAAGGCGAAATGTACTGGGCATAATTGAAAGTGAGCGAATGATGAATAACAAAACAATAGGCATGGGGATTATAGGTTTTGGTGGCATGGCGCAATGGCACAGAACAAAAATAGCCGAAACACCAAACCTTGAGCTTTTAGGAACATTTGATATAGACGAAAAACGCCAAGCATACGCTGAAGAGCTAGGCTTAAAAGCGTATGATAGTTTAGAGGCTTTACTTGGCGATGAAGCAATTAAACTTGTGCTTGTTGCAACGCCAAATGATGTGCATAAAGAAATAGCTATTAAGGCTATGCACGCTGGCAAAAACGTTGTTTGCGAAAAACCAGTTTGTATGAGCTCGGCAGAACTAGAGGAAATAATTGCCACTGCAAAGCAAACAGGTAAGATATTTACAGTGCATCAAAACCGACGTTGGGATGAAGACTTTTTAACTGTTAAAAAGATGTATGACGATAACATGTTAGGCGATTTTTTCAGGATAGAATCCAGAGTGTTAGGTTCTCGTGGTATACCTGGTGATTGGCGCAAGCTAAAAGCACATGGCGGCGGCATGGTTTTAGATTGGGCAGTGCATTTATTAGACCAAGCTTTGATGATGATACCTGAAAAAGTTAAAAAAGTATACGCACAACTAAGCTATGTTTCAGGTAGCGAGGTTGACGATGGCTGTTATATAGATATAACTTTTGAAAGCGGTTTAATTTATCGCACAGAGGTTGGTACTAACAACTTTATAAACCTACCACGCTGGTATGTAAATGGTTTAAATGGCTCTGCTACTGTGGAGTGGGATTTATCAGGTAAAATTGTTAAAGTTGTAAATTTTGATATTAAAGATGCAACACCTATTGTTACTGCGGCAGGTTTAACCAAAACAATGGCACCACGCACAGATGATAGCATACAAGATGTTCCGCTACCAAAAGTTACAGCCGATATACACGATTACTACAAAAACGTTGTAGCGGCAATTAACGGTGAAGAAGAAATTATTGTTAAAAATGCAGAAGTTATGCGTGTTTTTAAATTAATGGAAGCTTGCTTTAAATCAAGCGAATTAGGACAAGTAGTAGATTTTGAATAATTAAAATCAGCTTATAACAAAGCCCCTTGAAATCATTATGTTTTCAAGGGGCTTTGTTATATATTTAGGCTTGTTGCGCTTAAAACTTCTTCTTTCGTGGTTTTGGAATAGGAGTGATTTGCTCTAAAATCAGCACAACTTCTTTTGCTAAATCTCTATCTTCAATATCCAAAATATAATGCTCTTTTGCACCCTTATACGGAATTCCAGTTTCACTTTCTGATAAAAGTGCAGTGGTTTCATCTTTGATTTTCACAAAAACTGTATCATCACATACTAAAAGCACCGGTTTATCATTTATGTAAACCATATATTCACCAAACATTTTTTTATACCGAATATCGCCTATACCAG
>CAYJJL010000108.1:0-7141 GCA_964370455.1 uncultured Faecalibacterium sp. | reverse complement strand
GTATATGGCAAGCAAAGTTGAAGATGCTGGCGTTTTAACTATTTCCAAGCCAGTAAATAGAGATTCGCTCTGGACAGCATTTAAACTTGCAAATGCAACAAACTCACGTTTAAAAAGCTTGCAAAAAACAAATTTAAAATTAAGTAAAAAAATCCAAGATATAAATATAATCAACAGAGCAAAATGTCTTTTAATTTCGCATTTAAATATGAACGAAGAAGACGCACACAAACACATAGAAAAAAACGCAATGGATATGCGCCTTTCACGCAGAGAGGTCGCCGAAAACATATTAAAAACATACGAGTAAATTGGCACATTTTTGTAGTGACCCCAAAAAATACAGAAAAATCTATACTTAATAGTGTAGTAACGAGAGTTACTACACTATTATTTTTTCATGCTTTTTTAAAGTAAAACCAATAACAATCACAAAAAACCACACTTGCGCAAGTTTTTATTTTTTGTAAAAAAACAAATTTTTAATTATATATAATTTTTGTTTTAATGTGTTTTTACTTTCAAAAACTTTTTTCAGCGTTATGTCGTTATGGTTTTCTTCGTAATATTTTAATTTTGGTGGTATATTATGTGTTAATAAATGAAAACTCTTCGCCTCATCACCGCAAATTTTTTTAACCTCATACAACATATCATACAAATCTAAAACATTAGAATTAATCGTTTTATCATTAAATAGATATGCACTTAAACACCCCTCGCTCTGTGCAATTACACTAGGTAAAAAACGATTAAATCGTTTATCTAAACTAGCAAAATCAAAACAACTTAGCTTTTTAATGGCACTCGTTTTAGCAAAAAAACTTTCAGCTTGACAAATCACAGGGCTTGTTTTGCCAGTTTTAATATTTATGCTGTGTGTTGCTAGTACATTATAAAAACTTTCAGCAAAACTTTCAAACTCTGCTTCACTTATAAAATTTTCACCTTTATATGATGGTAAAACACTAGCCACACCATGATATATATTTTTTTCAAAAAGAGCCACAAGTTTTTGCTCCTGTGTTAATTGCTCAAAAATATTTTCAAGGCAAGCTACATCAAAAACACCCTTTTCCATAGATGAGATATTATTTGTAATAAATGCTATATAGTCATTCTTTTCAAGTTCTATTTTATTATCGTTAAATATTGTTTTGTATGGGTTTTGTGTAATTATAACTTTTTCATTTTCAAAATTTTGCTTTAAGTAATCATCTTTTAGCAAAATTATCTTATTTTTCAAAAACTTTATTTTGTTTTTAATATAATCCACACTTTCAGCACTTTCAATGTATACATAATAAAGTGTGCTTGCATTTTTATCTTCGTAATTATTTAAGTTAAAACAGCTATTAAAACTATGATTCAAAGTTCTATTATCAACTGTTCTACAAAGGTTTTTTAAAATTAAATTAAAATCATAAGTGGTATTTTTTGTTATATACTCATATAATTTTTGAGTTTTTTTTGCATCGCCACCTGTTCTATCCAGTAAAAAACACTTGCGCTTTGCAATTGGCATACCATCTTTTATTAGCTCTGTTGCGCTATCTACTAAAACATATCCACTATTTGCGTTATATTTATCCGTATCAATATAAGTATCATAACTATAACCATGCTCTTTAAAATGCTTAGTAAAAGGCACCTCAAAACTACTAACAGCCGAATAATAATCAGTTATTGATAAATTTTGCATAAAATCTTTAAATTCTACCGAGGTAAAAAGTTTGTTGCTTAAAACTAAAAAGTATGATTGCACATGTTCTGGTATAATGTCATAATTTTCAAGCCAAAATGGTATACGTTTACTTTCGTGGTGCTTGGTTATTCCCCAAAAATCAACATTTTTTGCTTGCATCTTTTCAAACACAATATCAAAATCGGAAAAAGGGCCAAAAACTGTTTGATTATAAAAAATAACTTCATCAAAAACTTTAAAAAACTCATAGTTTTCAAAAAAACCGTGGACATATGCCATTACATCAAGCCCGTTGTTTTCACGTATTAGCACTTTATCTGCTACGGCGTTTAATTTATTTAAACTTGCTTTATCAACATCACCATTTACAACAACTACTTGAAATTCGATATGCTTTTTTACAGCCTGTAATAAAACTATTACATAATCGTCAACAATACCATCTTTATCATAAAACGCAAAGACACTCGCACGTTTTTTCATTAAAATCTCCTCTCCCACTTTAGCACAAAACATTTTCATAAAATACATTTTACCACACTAAAGTGCATTTGAAAAGCAAAACAATAAACATCGCCTCAATTATACAAAAAAATTTTAACGTACATATAACAAAAAACAGGCAGTGTTAAAGATTTTTCAATCTATAACACTGCCTGTAAAATTTAAGTTTTAATACTATTTAACAGTTTGTTATCTTAGTTAAAGATAGCTAGTTCTGTTTCAGCATCAAATAAGTGTAGTTTCTTAGGATCGCAAGCTACGCGGATTGTATCGCCGCTCTTAGCTTTTGATGTAGAAGCAACACGAGCTGTCATTTTGTTACCTTTGTAATCTAGGTATAGGTAAATTTCAGCACCCATCATTTCGGAAACTTCTACAGTTGCATCGAAGTGAGCTTCTGGGTGTTTTGACATAAATTCTGCATCGTCATCGATATCTTCAGGACGGATGCCCATTTTGATAGCTTTGCCAACATATGCATCTAGTGCGCCTGGAACAACTTTTTCAGCAGGAACAGGAAGAACATCGCCACCAGTGATTTCTACTGTGTAGTTGCTGCCATCTTTTTTCAATGTAGCATCTAGGAAGTTCATTTGAGGGCTGCCGATAAAGCCAGCAACGAACATGTTGCATGGTGAATCATATAGGTTTTGTGGTGTTTCAACTTGTTGTACGATACCGTCTTTCATAACAACGATACGATCGCCCATTGTCATAGCTTCTGTTTGGTCATGAGTAACGTAGATGAAAGTTGTAGCTAGTTTTTTGTGTAGTTTGATGATTTCTGTACGCATGCTTGTACGTAGTTTAGCATCAAGGTTAGATAGAGGTTCATCAAGTAAGAAAACAGCTGGGTTACGAACCATCGCACGGCCTAAAGCAACACGTTGACGTTGACCACCAGAAAGTGCTTTTGGTTTACGATCTAGCAAGTGCTCAATTTCAAGAATTTTAGCAGCTTCACGTACACGTTGGTCGATTTCTGGTTTTGGAGTTTTACGTAGTTCCAAACCGAAAGCAATGTTTTTGTAAACTGTCATGTGAGGATACAAAGCATAGCTTTGGAAAACCATCGCGATATCACGATCTTTTGGTGGAACGTCATTGATTAGACGGTCGCCGATGTACATTTCGCCTTTTGAAATTTCTTCCAAACCAGCGATCATACGTAGAGTTGTAGATTTACCACAACCTGATGGACCAACGAATATAACGAACTCTTTATCAGCGATTTCAAGGTTGAAATCAGTAACAGCTGGGTTTACTGTACCTGGGTAAATTTTGTAGACGCCTTTGCAGCTAATTGAAGCCATAATAGTTTCCTCCGAATTAAGTAATTATTTGTTTTTTTGTTTGTGTTGACGTTTCTGTCATTTCCTGTTAATATAATACCAAACAAAATTGTGTAATAAAATAGCATTTTATTGATTAGGAGTGTTAAATATTGATTTTTGATTGGAAAAGAGAAATTTTTGCAGAAGAGGCACAAGATGTTTTCTTTAATGACGAACTTACTTTTGAGCGTTTAGGTTTATGGATCTGCATTTTATCTAGCGGACAATGCCATTTGCGAGATGCCACTGACCACACCGCAAGTGCTGGCTCTCTTATAATAGGTAATGCACCTTTTACGCTTGCAACAAATTGTGAAACACACATATTAAGTGTGCGCTTAACTGGCCTCAGTGCCGAAAACTTTATTTCTGGCCTCAACGAGCCAGTTTTATTCGCCAAAGGTGAAAGCTGCCCAAATGCCGCTGAGCTTTTACAGCAACTTTGCGCACAGATACCTAGCCAAAGCCCGGCGCAAAGCATACTTGCTTTTTCACTATTATGTGAGATTTCAACAGCAGATACCACAACTAAACCATTACCACCGCTTATTGCAGAGGCTGTGCAAGAAATGCAAAAAAACTATGCACAATTATATGGCGTTGAAGAAGTAAGCGAAAGTTTGGGTGTTTCCAAAAGCCACTTTGTGCGTAGTTTTTCAGCAGCTATGGGTGTTTCTCCTGGTAAATACCTAACTAATATACGCATAGATGCCGTTAAGCGCCTTTTAATGCGCCGTGAATATAACCTTGAGATTATTGCTAGTTTATGCGGCTTTTCTGGCGCAAACTATCTTTGCAGGGTTTTCAAGCAAGAAACTGGGCAATCCCCCACTGCTTGGCGAGCACTAGCCATTGCACAAACTGCACCACGCCTTTCAACAGAAACCACGCTTGAAGAAACACTATATATGTAAAACACTCCTCAATTTATGTCCCCCACACATAGACACTTGTAACTCTCAGTATTTCAATGGAAAATAATGCAAAATATTTATGTAAACATACACTAGTATCTAGGGCTTTTTTGCGTTATACTATATAAAGGAAAGTTTGCTGACAGTTTTGCACCCCCAAAACTGCATAAAATAAAGCAAACTCTCTATTTTTTATAAATTTACATACAATGAAGGAGAATTATCATGGCACGTATCTTTAATTTCAGCGCTGGTCCTAGTATGCTTCCCGAGGTCGTACTCAAACAAGCACAAAGCGAATTGTTGGAACACGGCTCATCAGGGCAAAGTGTTTTAGAGATGAGTCACCGAAGTGCTCCTTTTGAGAAAATCATACAAGAAACAGAGGCATCTTTGCGCCGAGTATTAAATATACCAGATAATTACAAAGTTGGGTTTTTCCAAGGTGGCGCAAGCTTGCAGTTTGCAATGGTTGCTGCAAACTTTATGCACACAGGTAGCGCTGATTACCTTGTAACAGGTAACTTATCAGGGCTTGCAGCTAAAGAGCCAACTAAATTTGGCAAAGTAAACAATATTGCTAATACTAAAGATTGCAACTACACCACAATACCAGATGTAAACAGCCTTACTTATAACAAAGATGCAAGCTACATACACATCTGCCAAAACAACACCATTTTTGGCACACAGTTTGTTGATGTACCAAAAGTTGATGGTGTACCACTTGTTTGTGATGCAAGCTCTATGATACTTTCACTCCCTATGGATATTAACGATTACGGCTGTATTTACTTTGGCGTGCAAAAAAATGTTGCACCTGCTGGCATGGCAATGGCGATTATACGTGAAGATATGCTTGGAAACGCACCTGAAAACCTAGCAACTATGATGAACTATACAACTTTAATTGAAAAAGAAAGCATGTATAACACACCACCAGCATTTTGCATTTACATGACAGGCCTAGTTTTGAAATACCTTGAAGAAGAAATTGGCGGCCTTGCAAAAATGCAAACCCTAAACGAAACAAAGGCAAAAATGCTTTACGATTACCTAGACGGGCAAGAGTTTTTTAACAACCCTGTTGATAAAAAGTACCGCAGTATAATGAACGTTACTTTCACCTCACCTAATGGCGAACTTGATAAAAAGTTCTGCACTGAGGCTGCAAATGCTGGTTTTGTTAACTTAAAAGGTCACCGCTTAGTTGGTGGCATGCGTGCTTCTATTTACAATGCAATGCCACAAGCTGGCGTTGAAAACCTTGTTCAATTTATGGAAGACTTCCGCAAAGCTAATGCGTAAATATAATAATATTTAAATTTATCACAAACATGTGTGTAATTTTTTTTAAACATGCTAACATCATGCTTTAAGCTTAGCTTGCACACAGCAACGAAAGGATATAACGCAAAATGTTTAAAATAAAAACTCTTAACCCTATCTCACCTCTTGGGCTTGCTAAACTAGCTAAAAATCTATTTGAAGTAAGCTCTGAAATACAAAACCCTGATGCAATTTTAGTGCGTAGTGCAAACATGCACGAAGTAGCTTTTGATGATAGTTTACTTGCAATTGGCCGTGCAGGTGCTGGTGTTAACAACATACCGCTAGATAAAGCTAGCGAAAACGGCATTGTTGTTTTTAACACACCTGGTGCAAACTCCAACGCCGTGGCCGAGCTAACAACAGGCATGCTACTTGCTGGTAGCCGTAACGTAGTTAGTGCTGCTAACTGGGCACAAGAGCTTGCTGGTGATGCAAACATGAGCAAAAGCGTCGAGGCGGGTAAAAAGAAATTTGTCGGTGGCGAAATTAGTGGCAAAACACTAGGCGTAATTGGCCTTGGCGCAATAGGTGCAAAAGTTGCAAATAATGCTGTGCACCTTGGCATGGAAGTATACGGCTACGACCCATATATTTCTATTGAAGCCGCTTGGAGCTTAAGCCGCAGTGTTAAACATTGCGTAAACCTTGGCGATATGATATCAGAGTGCGATTACATCACTTTGCATGTGCCATTTTTACCAACCACTAAAAACACATTAGATGCACCAACATTTGAAGCTTGCAAAGAGGGTGTTGTTATACTAAACTATTCTCGCGCAGAGCTTGTTGATAATAAAGCGCTTTGTGCAGCTTTAGATAACGGCAAAGTTTCAGCTTACTTGACAGACTTCCCTGCTGAAGAACTTTTAGGCAAACCAAACGTAATATGCACACCACACCTTGGTGCTTCTACCCCAGAGGCTGAGGATAACTGTGCTGTTATGGTTGCAAAGCAAGTTTGTGCATATTTGCGTGATGGTAACATTATAAACTCTGTAAATATGCCAAATGTAAACCTTGCACGTGCTGGCGATAAACGCATTTGTATCATACATAAAAACGAACCAGGTATAATTAGCAAAATAACAGCAAAAACCACTGATGCAAAGCTAAACATTGAAAACATGCTTAACAAAAGCCGTGATGCAATTGCATACACTATTTTAGATGTTTCTGGTGATGTTAGCGACGATTTAAAAGCTGATATTTGCGCAATTGACGATGTTATTCGTGTTCGCATTATATGAGTAACTCACCCATATATAAAATCTTTAACTCACAAAAAATACTCGGCAAAGTTGAAAAACAAGGCGAAATCCCCTCGGATGAAACATTGCTTAAAACCACGCTTA
>CAYJJL010000107.1:0-7242 GCA_964370455.1 uncultured Faecalibacterium sp. | reverse complement strand
TCACGCTAATACATCTTTTTTATCGCTGTTTTTATCGTACCAAGCTACAGCATAACTACAAACTGGTGTTGCTTTTGCGCCTTTTTCACGTACAAATTCGTCAAAAGCTTCCATCAATTTTCCTGCTACGCCTTGGCCACGCAAGCTTGCATCAACATTTGTGTGTTCTAAAAAATAAACGCCATCTTTTAGCACATAATCAACACTTGCAAGCACTTCACCGTTTTCGTATTCAAATTCAATTCTTGTATCAGTAACAGTTTTTTTATAACTCATAGTACAATATCCTTTCAGCTATTAATATTATTATATCAAAACAGGCAGAAGTTACCCTCTGCCTGTTTAATTATTATTTATGAAAACATTGGTTTCATAGCTAGTGCCAAAGCTTCTTTTTGAGCTTTTGCCTCGGCGGCATCTTTACCTAGTGTTGTAAAGTATGTTTTTATTTTTGGCTCTGTGCCAGATGGGCGAACAATTACGTTTGCGCCACCAGCTAGTGTGTATATAAGCACGTTTGCAGCAGGTAGGCCTGTTGTAGCCTCGTCTTTATAATCCACTATTTTTTCAACAGCATAACCAGCAAATTCTTTAGGTGGGTTTGCGCGCAAACTTTCCATAATGCCAGCCATTGTATCCATGCCAGAAAGACCAGGGAACTCAAAGCTATCTACAAGGTTTAGGTAGTAGCCATATTTTGCATAAATTTCTTCAAGGCGCTCTTTTATTGAAGAACCTGTGCTTCTGTAATAAGCTGCCATTTCACAAATAAGCATAGATGCAACGACAGCATCTTTATCACGTACATATGTGCCAGAAAGGTAGCCGTAGCTTTCCTCAAAACCAAATATAAAGCGTTCTTCTTCGCCTTTTTGTTCTAGTTGTAAAATTTGGTCGCCTATCCATTTAAAGCCAGTTAATACACTGCGTAGCTCAACGCCGTAGTTTTTAGCAACTGCATCTGCAAGTGGTGTGCTAACTATGGATTTAACAGCAATAGCATTTTTTGGCATTTTGCCTGTTTCAACAAGTGCTGCACATATGTAATCAAGCAATAAAACGCCAACTTCGTTACCAGAAATTAATTGGTAAGAGCCATCTTTGCATTTTACAGCTATGCCAACACGGTCAGCATCTGGGTCAGTTGCAAGCATTAAATCAGCACCTGATTTTTCAGCAAGCTCTAGGCCTAGGCGCAAAGCTTCAAAAATTTCAGGGTTAGGGTATGGGCAAGTAGGGAAATTGCCGTCTGGTTTTTCTTGTTCTGGCACAACTGTAATATCTTTTATGCCAATATCATCTAAAATGCGCATAACAGGCACTAAACCTGCGCCGTTAAGTGGGCTATAAACAAGTTTTAAACCAGCTGTTTCGCAAAGGCCTGGGCGCACGCTACGTGCTTTTGTTGCTGCGTAAAGTGCCTCTTTGCAATCCTCGCCAACGTATTGTACTAAACCACTAGCTAAAGCTTCTTCAAATGTCATTGTTTTTGCGCCGTTTAGTATGTCTGTTTTTTGCATTTCTGCATAAACAACATCAGCAGCTTCATCTGTCATTTGGCAACCATCTGGGCCATATGCTTTGTAACCATTGTATTTTGCAGGGTTGTGTGATGCTGTAACCATGATACCAGCGTTACATTCGTAGTAACGTGTAGCAAAGCTTAAAGCAGGCACAGGCATTAGTGCATCGTAAATGCGCACGCTTATACCATTAGCAGCAAGTACACATGCAGCTGTTTGTGCAAAAACATCACTTTTAATACGGCTGTCGTAGCTTATAGCAACTAGTTGTTTGCCACCTTGGGTTTTAACCCAGTTTGCAAGGCCTTGTGTTGCTTTGCGTATAACATAAATATTCATGCGGTTAGAGCCAGCACCTAAAACACCACGTAAGCCAGCAGTGCCAAACGCTAAAGAAACAGCAAAGCGCTCTTTAATTTCCTCTTCATTACCCTCTACGCTTTTTAATTCCGCTGTTAAGTCAGCATCTTCTAACTCAGCGGTAAGCCAACGTTTATACTCCTCTAGATACATGTTATCCCCTTTCTTTTTAAAACAGGTTTGTTAGTACAAATAATTTAACTAATATCACTTTCGTATATATAATATAATACCTATAAAAGCATATTATGTCAATTGGATATTGCGCTATATTTTGTTTGTGATATACTGATTATATACACTTATTTTTCAATAAATTTCTTAAAATCGTAATTTTATACAGCATTTTTAAAATTGGAGTTATAATCATGTATTCAAAATTAAAAAGTTTTGGTTTGCGAGGCTTATCAGGTTTCCCTGTTACTGTCGAGGCAGATGTTTCTGGAGGCTTGCCAGCTTTAAATATTGTAGGTCTGCCAGATTCCGCTGTTAAGGAATCTGGCGATAGGGTTCGTTCTGCTTTAAAAAACCTTGGCTACAAATGGCCAGATAGCCGTTTAACAGTTAACCTCGCCCCAGCTGATGTAAAAAAAACAGGCCCTGTTTATGATTTGCCAGTGTTTTTAGCAGTGTTAACTGCCTCTGGTCAGCTAAAAAAAATCAGTGAAGATATAGCCTTTTTGGGCGAGCTTGCGCTAGATGGTACTTTGCGCCCTGTTACTGGTGTGCTTTCTATGGCGCTTTGCGCTGCTGAGCAAGGCATAAAGCAAATTTATCTGCCTGCTGCAAATGCTGCTGAGGCCGCAGCAACCGCTACTGATGATTTAACCATTTATGCTGTTAATACAGCGAGAGAGGTTGTTGAGGCACTGCAAGGCACGCTAGAATTAACACCAACGCTACCGCTGGATTACAAACCAGACAGCGCGTGGCAAAATATACCTGATTTTGCTGATGTGCGTGGACAAAGCCTTGCCCGCCGAGCCTTAGAAATTGCAGCCGCTGGTGGGCATAACTTGCTTATGATAGGCGTACCAGGTAGCGGTAAATCCATGCTTGCAAAGCGTTTTAGCGGTATTTTGCCACCCCCTACAAGAGCAGAGGCAACTGAAATTACAAAAATATATTCAATAGCAGGGCTTTTGCGTGCAGGCAGTGGCCTTATAAGCGAGCGACCATTTCGCAGTCCGCATCACTCTACTAGTGCCGTTGCACTTGCTGGTGGTGGAGCGAGTTTTCGCCCTGGTGAGGTTAGCCTTGCGCATGGTGGCATATTGTTTTTGGATGAATTGCCAGAGTTTACACGTGATTGTTTAGAGGTTTTGCGCCAACCAATTGAGGACGGTGTTGTTACTGTTAGCCGTATAGCTGGTAGTGCAACATACCCAAGCAATTTTATACTTATAGGCGCAATGAACGGCTGTAAATGTGGTTACTACGGCCACCCTACTAAAGAGTGTGTATGCACGCCAAGCTCCATTGAGCGCTACCGTAGCCGTGTTAGTGGGCCTATACTTGACCGCATTGATTTACACGTTGAAATGGAGGCAATAGCCTACGAGGATATCTCTGCCACTGGCAAAAGCGAGAATAGCGCAACAATACGTGAAAGAGTGCTAACTGCAAGAGAAAAACAACTAACAAGGTATGAAAAACTAGGTTTAAAAGATGTTTTTTGCAATGCAAACTTAACCCCTGCGCAAATACGCAAAGTTTGCACAATGACAAAAGCCGCCGAGAGCATTTTGCATACTGCATATGATAACATGGCGCTTTCTGCACGTGCATATGATAGAATTTTGCGTGTAGCTCGCACTGTTGCTGATTTAAGCGGTGAGGAAGATATAGGCGAATACTCGCTACTAGAGGCCTTGCAATATAGAGCAATGGATTATAAAGCATAGATTTTTAAACATTTTTTAAAGCGAAGCGAAGAAAAAATTACGAAAAATCTATAGCATACGAATAAACTGGTGAATAATGATAATAAGAAAATATAAAAATGATGATTGCCAAAAACTTGCAGAGCTTTTTTACGAAACAGTTCATAAAATTAACGCTAGAGATTACACAAAAACACAGCTTGATGTTTGGGCAACAGGTAAGGTAGATATAGCAACTTGGGATAAATCTTTTTTAACAAACAATACACTGATTGTGGAAAAAAACGGTATTATTGTTGGTTTTGGAGATATGGAAAACAGCGGTTATTTGGATAGGTTATATGTACATAAAGATTATCAAAACCAAGGTATAGCTACGTTGATACTAACTAACCTTGAGCAAAACGCTCTAAAAAATGGTGTTTTTAATTTTACAACACATGCTTCTATATCCGCTAAATCTTTTTTTATTAAGCATTCATACCATGTTGTTTACGAAAACACCGTTATTAAAAATGACGTTGAGCTTACAAATTTTATTATGAAAAAATCTATTTAAACAAAAAACTTGACCTCGCAAAAAAAGGTCAAGTTTTTTGTGTTTTTTAATTATTTAACTATTTAACGCAACAAATATTCTCTTATTTCCTTTTCTACTTGGTCAATTTCTTGTCTAAATGTTCGTGCGGAAACTCTCAAACCGCCACTACCTAAAATTATATATTGCATGGTTGCGTCAGATGTCACCACACGCACCCTGTGCTTTTTAGCTATTGTGTGTGTAGCTTTTTCTATATAGGTATCGGCTGTTTCGGCTTCTTTGGTATACACAATTTGTATGTTGTGGTAGTTTTCCACCACGCCTATACTACCTTTAACTTGGTAGGCATCAAAAACTAAAATAACCTTGCCACCTCTATACCCTTGGTAGTTGCAAAGCATATCTGCTAAATGCTTTCTGGCGGATTCTAGGTTATCATTCGCCATTTTTTGCAAATCGTCCCATGCGTGTAGCACATTATAGCCATCTATTAATAAATATTCTGGCCCTGTTGGTGCTGGTTCGCTTTTTGTGGTGCTTTGTTTTTGTGTTTTTTTAGCTGAAGGTGCAAAAACTTTGTGTACATCTTTTTTAATTGGCCCATATGTTTTTTCAAAAATTGCGAGCAGTTCTTTATCCTGTGCGAGTGTACCTGTGTATGCACTGCGAGAATTACGTGGTATATAAACGCTTTCTTCCTCTACAATTTTACCATAGCCTGTATCAATGTGTGCATGTGCTTTTACATCTTGCCAGCTAACCACATAGCCAGCGCCGTGGCTACAAAAAACAGATGCCGCCGGGTTATCAAGGTCTAAATCTGCATCATAACCTATTTGTGCAATAACTTCCTCGCTATTATGGCATGGCAAATAACCTTTAACTGTTTGGCTAATGCGCCCACGTCCTTTTGTATAGCTAGTTAGCTCGGTGGCATAGCTTTGCATGGTTGCAACTGGTGCTGTGCCTGTTAAAACTGCTGTTTCCTCGCCTACTATTGGTGGTTCAAATGTGCCGTAGTTGCGCTGTATATCCGCCATTGCTCGCCCTATTTGTTCGGCGGGTACTTCAATTTCAAAATCAAGCCATGGCTCTAAAACTTGGCTTTTTGTACAGCGCAAGCCGTGGCGAACGGCCCTGTATGTAGCCTGCCTAAAATCGCCACCCTCTGTGTGTTTTAAATGTGCACGCCCTGCAATTAAAGTTATGCGCATATCTGTTATAGGTGCGCCTATTAAAACGCCTATGTGCTCTTTTTCGGCTAAGTGGCTTAAAACTAAGCTTTGCCAGTTTTTAGCTAAAGCATCTTGCGAACATTTCGCCACAAACTCAAGCCCTTTGCCCTGCGCTAGTGGTTCAAGCACTAAGTGTACCTCAGAGTAATGGCGCAATGGTTCGTAGTGCCCTATGCCCTCTGTTGGTTCTAGTATTGTTTCTTTATATAAAATACTGCCTTTGCCAAAACTAATTTCTAAATTAAAACGCTCTAGCAAAACGCTCTGCAAAATTTGTGCTTGTACTTCGCCCATTAGCTGTATTTGCAGTTCTTCAAGTTTAGTATCATAGCGCAAATGCAGTTGTGGGTCCTCAGCACAAAGTTGCTCTAAAGCTTTGTGTACTGCGTGTAAATCTGTTTTTGGTGGTGTGTATATTTTATAGTTTAAAACAGGCTCAAGCAAAGGTGCTTTCGTATGTTCAGCTATGCCTAAACCCTCACCGATATTGCAAGTGGTAAGCCCTGTTACAGCAACTGCCATGCCTGTATATGCGTTTTCGGTTTGAGCATATTTTTCACCTGAGTATATGCGTATTTGGTCAATTTTTTCTTTCCATGGTTTTGGTGCGTCTGCACGGCTTTCTATTAAAGTTTTTGCACTTAACATTCCACTGGTTATTTTTAACCATGTTAAACGCGCACCTTGTGCGTCGGTAGTGATTTTAAAAACTTTTGCGCCAAATTCATCACTTTGTTTTGGTGCTATTGAGTATTTTTCAAGACAGTTAAGTAATTATTCCAAGCCTTGTGTGTGTAAAGCTGCACCAAAATAACAGGGGAAAACTTGCCTGTTATTAATAGCCTGTGCTATTGTGTGTGTGGGCAAGGGTTTTTCAGCAAGGGCGTATTCCATTAAGTTTTCTTCGCAAAGTGAGAGTTCTTCCTCCCATTTTTGTTTTTCTTGCTCTGTGGTAGTGGCGGTGAAATCCACACAACAACCAGAAAAACGGTTTTTTAACTCTGCAAGGCGTAGTTCTTTTTCAGCACCTTGTAAATCCATTTTGTTAATAAATAAAAATGTTGGTATGCGGTAGTGCTCTAGTAGTTTCCATAGTGTTTCTGTGTGGCTTTGCACGCCATCAGTACCGCTAATAACTAAAATCGCACAATCCAAGGCGCAAAGTGTGCGCTCCATCTCGGCAGAAAAATCCACATGCCCTGGTGTATCCAGCAATGTAAAAGAAGCCCCACCTGTTTGCAAGAGAGCTTCTTTTGAAAATATTGTAATGCCACGCTGTTTTTCAAGCGGTGCGGTATCTAAAAAGGCGTTGCCATGATCAACACGGCCTAAAGCGCGCAGTGCACCTGTTTTAAATAACATAGCCTCAGATAATGTGGTTTTACCAGCATCAACGTGAGCCAAAATGCCAAGTACTAAACGTTTTGTGGGCATTATTTCCCCTTTTTATTTTGTGTTAAACTTTTGTTTTAAGGCCTCACTTACATGTGGGTGCACAAATTGCTCAACATTGCTACCATAGCGAGCGGCTTCTTTAACAATTGTAGATGAAAGGTAGCTCCATTTAATATCAGTTGTAAAAAACATTGTGTCTATATCTGGCATCAGTGCATGATTAGTTTGTGCAAGCTGTAATTCTATTTCAAAATCTGAAACAGCACGCAAACAACGCACTAACACTATTGCGCCTTTTGTTTTTG
>CAYJJL010000106.1:0-7451 GCA_964370455.1 uncultured Faecalibacterium sp. | reverse complement strand
ATATTTACTTTTTTAGTATACAGTACAAATTAGCAAAAATCAACAATAGCATGTTTTGCATGATAACAAAATGTTTATATTTTATTCACGCCATATTTATTGAACGATTGGTCAATCAATGATATACTACATTCATTGAACAACCGTTCAACGAAATAAACAATTAGGAGAATATCATGGAAACTATTTTAATTTGTATTTTAGCGGGTGTCGGTGCAGGCCTTGGCACAGGTTTTGCAGGCATGAGCGCAGCTGTAGTTATTACACCAATGCTTATAACATTTTTAGGCATGAACCCATACGAGGCTATAGGCATTGCGCTTGCCTCTGACGTACTTGCAAGTGCCATTTCAGCTTACACATATGGCAAAAGCAAAAATATTGATATAAAAAACAGTAAGGTACTTTTGGTTAGTGTATTAGCATTCACATTTGTAGGCGCACTTATTGCAAGCTTTGTTCCTACTGAATCCATGGGCAACATAGCAATATATATGTCACTAATATTAGGCATTAAATTTTTAAGAAAAAAAGAATCCGATACACCAAAACAAAAGAAAGCTGTCGAAGGTGCTTTAAAAATAGTTTTACCTATTTTATGTGGTGCAGTAATTGGCTTTATATGCGGTTTTATAGGCGCTGGTGGCGGTATAATGATGCTTGCTTTAATGATGAGTGTGCTCGGTTACGAACACAAAAAAGCTGTTGGTACAAGTGTTTTTATTATGACATTTACAGCTTTATTCGGTGCTTTATCACATTTTTCGATACAACAAATTATCCCAGATTTAACAGTTTTATTTACATGTGTAATATCAACACTAACATTTGCTTTGCTAGGTGCAAGGTTTGCAAATAAAGCAAAACCAATGGTTTTAAACAAAGCAACAGGCGTGGTGTTAACAAGTCTAGGCGTGTTTTTAATAATATCCGAGCGCTTTATATTTGCTTAAATATATAGATTTTCTGCAATTAATTTCAGGAGGAATAACAAAATGAAAAAAAGCATGATGAAACTCAAAAGAAATAAACCATTTATTTATTATTGGTTAATAGTAACGCTAATTATTTTTGCGTTTAACATAGTAACAACTTTGCTATTTTGTCAAGGCTCAGTTACCGCGGTAACTTACGATGTTTTCCTTGATGATTTAAACGAGGGTAAAATATCGGCTGTGCAAGTAATGGATGAAAGCATTATGTATGGAATAGATATACCAGTTGAAGGTGAAGAAAAACCTAAAACAGAGCTATACTCCACAACAAGAATGCAAGATAGCGACCTTGTAGATAGGCTTTATGAATCAGGTGCTGAGTTTATAGAGGTTTTCCCACGTGAAAGTTCATTTTTAATGAATATTATCAGCTCAGTTATAATGATAGTTATTTTTGCATTAATATGGCGCTTTATAATGTCTAAAATGATGAAAGGCATGGGCGGTGGTAACTCTATGTCGTTTGGTAAATCAAATGCAAAAATATATGCCGAAACACAAACTGGTAAATCTTTTAAAGATGTTGCAGGCCAAGAGGAAGCCAAAGAAGCTTTAGCAGAAGTTGTAGATTTTTTAAACCACCCCAAAAAATACGCTGACATAGGCGCAAACTTACCTAAAGGTGTGCTTTTAGTAGGCCCGCCTGGCACTGGTAAAACATTGCTAGCTAAAGCAGTTGCTGGCGAGGCAAAAGTGCCGTTTTTTTCAATATCTGGTTCGGAATTTGTTGAAATGTTTGTTGGCATGGGTGCGGCAAAAGTTAGAGATTTATTTAAGCAAGCAAACGAAAAAGCCCCTTGTATTATTTTTATAGATGAAATTGATACAATAGGTAAAAAGCGTGATAGTGGCATGGGCAATAATGACGAAAGAGAACAAACACTAAACCAACTTTTAACTGAAATGGATGGTTTTGACGGACAAAAAGGTGTAGTTTTACTAGCAGCAAGTAATAGGCCCGAAATACTAGATAAAGCCCTTACTCGCCCAGGGCGCTTTGATAGGCGAGTACCTGTTGAGCTACCAGATAAAAATGGTAGACAATCTATACTAGAGGTACACGGTAAAAATGTTAAACTAGCAGACGATATAGATTTTGAAAAAGTGGCAAGAGCTACTTCTGGTGCAAATGGTGCTGAACTTGCAAATATTGTAAACGAAGCGGCTTTAAGAGCAGTTAGAGAAGATAGAACTTCCGTACTACAAACTGACCTTGAGGAAAGTGTTGAAGTTGTACTGGCTGGTTATCAAAGAAAAAATTCAAGCGTAACTGAAAAAGAACGTAAAATTGTATCGTATCACGAGGTTGGCCATGCACTTATTGCAGCACTACAAAGCGATAGCGCACCTGTGCACAAAATTACAATTATTCCTCGTACTTCTGGCGCATTAGGCTATACCATGCAAGTAGATAGCGATGAAAAATTTTTAATGAGCAAAGAGCAAGCGTTAAACAAAGTAGCTACTTTTACAGGTGGCAGGGCGGCCGAAGAACTTGTTTTTGGCTCTATAACAACAGGTGCTTCAAACGATATTGAACAAGCTACTAAAATTGCAAGGGCTATGGTTACTCGCTTTGGAATGAGTGATAATTTTGGTATGGTGGCGCTAGAAACTGTTAATAACCAATATCTAGGTGGCGACACTTCAATGATGTGTTCTGCACAAACTGCAAAAGCAATTGATGATGAAGTTATAGAAATAATACGCACACAATATAATAAAGCAATGCAAATACTAAAACAAAACGAAGATAAACTCCATGAAATTTCAAATTACTTGCTTGAAAAAGAAACAATTACAGGCTCAGAATTTATGGAGATATTAAATGACAATAATGAAAGGATATAAATTATGTTTGGAATGTTTAGATTATTTTACGACCCAACTTATTTTTTAATTTTACTAGGTGTTATTATAACTTTAGTTGCACAAGTAAAACTAAAATCAACATTTACAAAATACTCAAATGTACACAACGCCAAAGGGATAACTGGCAAAGAAGCGGCAGAGAGAATTTTACGCTCGCAAGGTTTAAGAGATGTATCGGTAAGGCATGTTAACGGTAATTTATCCGACCATTACGACCCACGTAATAAAACCGTAAATTTATCAGATGCAACGTATAATCAAACATCAGTAGCTGCTTTAGGTGTTGCCGCACACGAATGTGGGCACGCTATACAACACCATAAAAATTATGTGCCACTAAAAATAAGGACAGCCATTTTGCCTGTTGCAAGGCTTGGTAGTATGGCGGCTGTGCCATTAATTATTTTAGGTTTATTTTTTACCGGCAACACATCTGAAATAATTATACAAATAGGCATTATTGCGTTTTTAGCATCTGTTATATTCCAAATTATAACACTACCTGTTGAATTTAACGCATCTAAACGAGCCATAAAAATTTTAGGTGGTTCTGGCATTTTAAGCGAAAGTGAAGTTGCACCAGCAAAATCAGTGCTTAACGCTGCTGCTTTAACATATGTAGCAGCCGTTGCCGCATCGCTTTTACAATTATTTAGACTTTTGCTATTGACTAGAAACAGAAGAAACTAACACTAATAATAAATCGATACTATCAATTTAACAAATATTATATTAAATAAGAAAGGCTTTAACATGAAAAACATCAAAAAACCTATAGCTTTATCCTTAGCCATAATGCTACCATTAACATTAATTGGTTGTGGTGAAGAAATTGAATATGGATTAAATATAACAACAATCGCACCTGCTATTAGCTACGAAATGGGCGAAGAATATGGTGCTACACTAACTGTAGGTGATGAAAACCTACCTGTTTTACTTACTTCGGAAATGATTATACCACCTAAAAGCAACGAACAAGAAGTGGCTAGCGATGATTATGAAGTTGGCATAGATGACATAAACAACAATGCCGCCGAAATGATGGGCTCTGCTGGATTTATGAAAATTACTGCACAATTAACTAGTGGTGAAATAGATGTTATTATTTGCGATTACGAAAACGGACAGCGGCTTTCATCTATGGAAACATTTATGCCACTCGAAAATATATTTACGCCAGAAGAATTAGCCGAGATAGACGAAAATTTACTTGTTAGCTACCAAGAGGTAGATGACGAAAACAACACCACTGGTACCATGTTACCACCTGCTGGCATAGATGTATCTAACATACAAGCAATTAGCGATTTTATGGTTGCTGACCAATTAGTATGCCATATCGTAAGCAATACCCCAAATATGGAAAACGCAAAAGAATATATGGTATCAGTAATAGAATAAACGATATCTATGGCTAAAATTTAATAAAACAAATAAATAAAACTGAAAGTTCTAACATTATAACGATAGAACTTTCAGTTTTTTTGTTGTATAATAAATTAAAATAATAAAATAGCTTTAATCTTATTTTAATGTTTATAGGTTAATATATAATTTACAAGAAAGTGAGAAATATTTATGAGAATTTTAATTGCTGAAGATGAAAAAGACATGAATAACATAATAGCAAAAAAATTGCGATTAGAAGGTTATAGTACCGATAGTTGTTATGATGGGCTTGAAGCTCTCGACCTTATAAAATTTACAGATTACGATGCTATTATTTTAGATGTTATGATGCCAAAGTGTGATGGCTTTGCAGTTATAACCGAAATGCGTAAAAATGAAATTTCAACACCAGTTATATTTTTAACCGCAAGAGATACTATTGCAGATAAAGTACAAGGGCTTGATTTAGGCGCTAACGATTACCTAGTAAAACCTTTTTCGTTTGAGGAATTACTTGCACGCATACGTGCCATGACAAGAAAAACCACAGGTAACCTAACAAACATTTACACTATTGCCGATTTAACCGTTGATTGTACAACACGCACTGTAATGCGCAATAATATAGCAATTACTTTATCTGCAAAAGAGTATGCTATTTTAGAATATTTGATACTAAACCAAGATATAGTACTTTCGAGAGAAAAAATAGAAAATCATATTTGGAATTATGACTACGAAGGTGGCACCAATGTGGTTGATGTTTACATTAGATATTTACGCAAAAAAATAGACGAAAATTTCGATAATAAACTTATACACACCGTTAGAGGTATGGGATATATTTTAAGTGAAAACCGATGATAAAATCCACAGCCTATAAAATATAATACGGATTAAATTTATTTGGCTTAAGCGAACAAGTATTATCCGAGTTCTGATAACACTTGTTCGCTTAAAGGAGCAAACATGAAAAACTTATCTGCTAAACTAAAACTCACTATTTGGAATAGCCTTTTAATGACAGTTATGGCTGTTATTGTAATAGCCTTGCTGTTTTCATTTAGTGATAATATTATACAAACAAATGCACAAAACCAACTAACGAAAGTTGTTGCAGATAATGCAAACGAACTTGAATTTGATGATGGTAAGCTGGATATAGATGATATAGATTTTTTTAAAAACAATGTATACACGCTTTTATACTCACAAGATGGTGTACTTTTATACGGCAACTTCCCTGAGGATAATAACGAAAGCATAACACTGGTAGATAAACAATTAACTGAAGTAACAATAAACAACACCCTTTATTATGTATATGATATACTGTCCCCTGTTGAAGATTCTAAAGAATCCATGTGGGTGCGTGGCGTTATAGCCATTGACGAAATAGCCAACACAACAAATACCATTTTACGCATTGCGCTTATTTCGCTACCTATATTTATTATAATAGGTACATTAGGCTGTTATTTTATAGTAAAATTTACCTTTAGGCCAATAGATAAAATTATTAAAACCGCCGAGGATATAAGCACTAGCAAAGACCTTTCCCTACGAATTGGGCTTGAAAACTCCAGCGAGGAAATTAATAAACTGGCTACTACTTTTGATAATATGCTAACACGCCTTGAAGATGCTTTTGAAGCAGAAAAACAATTTTCGCAAAATGTTTCACACGAGCTACGTACACCCACCGCCGTTATATTAGCACAATGCGAATATGCACTTGATGCCAAAGCTGGCGCTGAGGATAAACAAGAAGCACTTGAAGTTGTAAATAAACAAGCAACAAAAATGTCTAGACTTATATCAGAGTTACTTGGTTTTATGCGCTTAGAGCGTGGAATTGAAAAACCAGATTTTACTCAAATTGATTTAAGCGAACTTGTTAGCGTTGTTTGTGAAGAACAAAGTATAATTGATGAAAAAAACATTAATTTAAAGCAAAACATTTCTACAGGTATAATCATTAACGCAAACCAAACTATGATAATTAGGCTAGTTACTAATCTATTAAGCAACGCCTACCGCTACTGTAACCCAAACGGAAATATATTTGTTAATTTAAGCGAAAATGCAAATGATATTGTTTTAAGTATAAAAGATGATGGTATTGGTATTGCAAAACAAGATTTAGAAAAAATTTGGCAAAGGTTTTATCAAGTAGATAACGCACGCACTAGCGATAAAAACAGTAGCATGGGATTAGGCCTTGCAATGGTAAAACAAATTGCTAAAATACACGATGCTAAAATATCCACACAAAGCGAACTTGGCAAAGGTAGCGAATTTACAATTATTTTTTCAAAAACATAGTTTTTTTAATGTTGTTTTAATCTTTGTACTTTATAATTACAATATAATCACACAACAACTACAAACAAAGAGGGAAATTAAAATGAAACAATTATTTACAAACAAAATTTTTATAGGCGCACTTTGTGCTTTAGTAATAGGTGGTGGCGCACTTGCAGTATATTCAACTCAAGGTAACAACACCTCTACACCTGCAAGCTCAACACAAGCTACAGTTTCAACACCAGCTGACATTGAGAGCGCACAAGACAACAGCGTAGCCTCAAGCGATACAAATACGCAAACAACAAGCTCAAACACCGAACAAATAACACAAAATAACAGCACAAGCACAGCAGTTAACGAAAATAATTTTATCACCGAAGAAGAAGCTATTGCAATCGCACTAGCACATGCTGAAATTAACGCAAGCGATGCAAATTATATACACACAAAGTTTGGTTACGATGATGGCATTGCAGAGTATGATGTTGAGTTTTGGGCTAATAACACTGAGTATGATTATGAAATTGCTGCTGAAAACGGCACAATATTAGGCTACGACCGCGACGCTGAGTATAACTACCAACCACAAGCAACACAAAACACAACAGCTAACCAAGAAAATTATATAGGCGAAGAACAAGCTAAAACTATCGCTTTAGCACACGCACAAATATCCGCTAGTGATGCAACAAACATACGCAGTGAGTTTGACTTTGACGACGGTTTTGCCGAATATGAAGTTGAATGGCGCGTTGGTAACACTGAATACGAATATACCATCAATGCAATAACTGGTGATATTTTAGAGTTTGATGTAGATTATGATGGCTAATTTTGCAATTCCACCATTATACAGCAGTAAAACACAAACTTACTAAAGAT
>CAYJJL010000105.1:1751-7481 GCA_964370455.1 uncultured Faecalibacterium sp. | reverse complement strand
TTTTGTTTCACTTATAAATCTCCCATTATTTACTACATCACGCTCATAAAATCACACAAAACATTGCTAAGTGTGATTTTTTACAAACTTATAATAAACAACTGCAAAGAAATCCACATCATTAATTTTGCAGTTATTTTACCTAGTGATTATATTTCAATTTACGAAAGTTGTATGTTTTACCTTCCATTTTTCCAGCGCAATAAATAACCAAAATGAGTAAATGCCACAAGTTACAATGCAAAGCAAAAGCCATTTAATCCAGTTGCCAAAAAGGCCTATTGCTGTGCCTGTAAACCTCATTCTGTGACCGTTTACTACAGTGTGGTTTATCTTCCAGCTGTATACCATGCACAGCGCCCAAGGGTAGCATATACCCAGCGTGAAAACTGTAATTAAACAACCCAAGATATTCCAACCTATCCAGCTTATTAAACCGCCATCAAAATATGAATTATTCATTTTTTGCTCCTTTATTTTATCAATATTTTTTATAATCTGTTTTACCACTATACAATATACCTTTGCAAAAAACAAGTATTATAGCACTGTCTTATTCCGGCATTTTATAAGTTG
This sequence comes from uncultured Faecalibacterium sp., assembly GCA_964370455.1. Classification (GTDB taxonomy): domain Bacteria; phylum Bacillota; class Clostridia; order Oscillospirales; family Ruminococcaceae; genus Faecalibacterium. The sequence goes on along the minus strand of CAYJJL010000105.1, from coordinate 6,905 downwards.
CATATTTAATTTTCAATTTATTGTGTAAGTAATAATTCTAGTTCGTGCACGTTAGAAACTATGTAATCCGCTTTAGCATTTTGTAGCTCTAGCAAATCGCCATATCCATACAGCACACCTACTGATTTAACATTGTTTTTTTGTGCTCCTATAATATCATGTTTCCTATCACCTATCATTATTGTAGTATCGTTATCAATAATATCTTTTTGAGAAAGTGCGTGTGCAATCACTTGTGCTTTATCTGAACGAGTGCCATCAAGCTCGCTACCAGCAACAAAATCAAAATAATTAAGCAAATTAAAATGCTCTAGTATTTTTACTGCATATATTGTAGGTTTTGAAGTAGCAACGATTAAAGTTTTATTGCGTGCTTTTAATTTTATTAGTAGCTCTTCTATGCCATCAAAAACTGTGTTTTCATATAAACCCTTACTAGCAAAATATTCTCTATAATATTTTATTGCCGTAACAGCATCATTTTCTGAAAAAGAATAGTATTCCATAAAAGAATTTTTTAACGGTGGGCCAATGAATTTAATTAAATTATCTAAATCATCCACTTTAATGCTGAACTTTTCTAGTGCATATGCAACGGATTTCGTTATCCCTATTTTAGGATCTGTCAAAGTTCCATCTAAATCAAACAAAATATTTTCCACAGTATATACTCTCACTTTCTATCTTATAAAACGCATCCAACTTTGCAAGCAACAAAACACTTCGCTCCGTTATTATCGTTTATTAAACTATGTTTTTATTAATTAACATCTTTTAACTTTTTATAGTATACCATTTTACTTTAAACATTGTCCAGTTTAATATAAATTATCCTATTTTTATAGGTGCGATTAATCCATTGCTCGCTTAGCGTAGTGATATTTTACTCTTCGTCTGTGCTTTATCTTGGCGCATTTACCGTTGTGCTTATGCCTATAGTGCTTGTGTTATCAAACAGCATCGTTTTCTTCATTTTGGGAACAAAAGTAAAAAAACACCTTGTAGCTATTCAAAACAGCAAAAGTTAAAAATTAGAGCTAGCAAAAAAGCATTTTTAAATATGCTTGATCAAGTTTCTTTCTATCATAAAAAAACCGACACATCTTTTTTGATGTGTCGGTTTTTTTCGTTATATATAATTTTAATTGGTGTAATTATCAAAATATCCTTGGATTAAAATGATTGGTGTACCCTTGTCACCACTACCAGAAGTTAAATCACATAACGAACCAATAAGGTCAGTTAGTCTTCTTGGGGTTGTTCCTTGGGTTGCCATTTGCCCTACTAGGCTTTCGTTTTGTTCGTCTTTCGCGATAATTGTTTTAGATATAGCTTCTTTTAATTCATCCCCTTGTAGGTTAGCAAAATCATTATCAGCTAAATATTTTAGTTTAAGCTCGTTAGGTGTTCCAATTAATCCATCTGTATGGCCAGGTGAAACAACTGGGTCAGCAAGCTCCCAAATTTTTCCGACTGGGTCTTTAAATGCGCCATCGCCATAAACAAGAACTTCAACTTTTTTGCCTGTTCTTTCTAAAATATCTTTTTGCACAGCAACTGAAAACTCTTCGCAGCCTGTTGGGAATAATTTAACAGTGCCCTCAGTTGCTTTGTTGGAGCCAAGCAAGCCATATTGTGGGTTAAAACCACTGCCGCTAATTGGTGCCGTCATAATATCATCAAGACCTAAAACCACTTGTGCACCTGCTGCTTTAAGCAAACGTTTTGTGCGTGCTCGTGTGTGGATATCACAGCACAATACATTTTTTGTATAATTTAAAATAGTCCTTGCATCATTTGCAAAAATTATCTCAGCTTCTGCACCACTTTCACGTATTAGCTCCATGTAGTAATCTACATAGTCAACACCTGTGAAAGTATGTTTAACATATCCAAATAATTCGCGATATTTTTTTTCATCGAGCACATCAGTCCAAGGATTAACGCCTTTTTCGTCTAGTAAATCTAAATCTATAAGATGATTACCAACTTCGTCAGAAGGATAGCTCATCATTAAAGTAACTTTTTTTACGCCTTGTGCAATACCTCTTAGGCAAATTGCAAACCTATTTCTGCTTAAAATTGGAAATATAACACCTATGTGATCACTATTAAATTTAGATTTTACATCTTCTGCAATATTTTCTGTAGTAGCGTAGTTGCCTTGTGCCCTCGCAACAACAGCTTCGGTCACACCTATAACATCTTTATCGTTAAGCACAAAACCTTCTGACTGTGCAGCTTCCAACACGCTTGTGACAACGATATTTTTAATATCATCGCCTTTTCTAATAATTGGTGCACGCACACCTCTTGAAACTGTTCCTATCATTCTGTACATCAAAATTCATTACTTTCATAGAACACAAAATTTATTTTACCAATCGGACATACTAATTAGATAATTTCTTTTATCGCACACTCTAGCACTGAAAAATCATCTACTGGCTCAAACCGCTTAATTACTACGCCATTTCTATCAATTAAAAACTTGGTAAAATTCCACTTGATTTCATCGCTTTGAGCATAATTCGGATCTTGAGATAAAAACATCTCTTTTAATCTCTCGTTTAAAGGATGATTTTCATTGTTGAAACCTTCAAATCCTTTTTGCTCTTTCAAATATTTAAATAATTCGCTTTGATTTTCTCCGTTTACATCTATTTTTGCACATAGCTCATAAGGCGTATTAAAATTTAATGTGCAAAATTCTGCTATTTCGTCATTTGTGCCTTTTGCTTGCTCGCCAAACTGATTACATGGAAAATCTAAAATAACAAAACCATTACTAGAAAACTGTTCATGTAATTGTTTTAAATCATTGTATTGTGGGGTAAATCCACAATGTGTTGCCGAATTTACAATCAAAATAACTTTACCTGCAAAATCGTTTAAACTTTGAGTTGTACCATCTTTTTTCTGGATATCATACTTATAAACGCTCATAAAAAAGCTCCTTTTCATTTTTACCATTTAATGCTAACACAAATAACAATAGTTAGTTTTATATTCATTTAATGACAAATCACTTTACTAAGTATATCATATTGATCAAAGCTGTAAAAGTAGAAGTTTTAGTAAAATTTTAAGCAATTTCACTAAATCATTATTTAATCTTCCTTAACTTGCGATGATAAGTTGGCATGCCTTGAGTTGGCTCGCTAACTGCTTTTAAACTACCGCTATCAATAATATGCTCAATACGATGTGCAAGCAGGGCGTCGCTGATGCCCAGTTGATATTTTGCAAGTATTTTACCAATCAACATAACTTCTAAAAATTCATCTTTTTGCTCTGCAATTTCACGGAGAATAAACGCATCATAAATATCTTCATGTACACTATGCATTTTTCCGTTAATCATGGCCCTTAATTGTGTGTTTTCGTGTTTCAACACTTGCCAAATCTGCACGCAATATTCGCAAAATTCCGCCGTGGCTTTTTCAGTATAATCAACATATCTATTCCAATCCGATAGTGAAATTTCACTCCATGACAAATACGTTACAATTGTGTTATCTCCTTTACATTGATATTCAGGAAGTTTCACAACATACACAGCTTTAGGCTGTTTTGCAAATTTTGCAAGCTCTGCCATAAACCAATATAAACCGCATAATTCATCGGGGTTATTACTGTACCAAATGCGAATTTCATCATCAGGCGTTATACGCTGTAGTAAATTTTCCATCCCATTGCGTATATTTTCTAACATGTCAAAAGGTTCATCATCCGGAAAACTCGGATAAACACTCCATAGTTTTTCTATTACTTGTGCGCGCTTTTCTATAAAGTTATCATCTGAAATATCGCCAATGCTTAGCATCAAATTAAAGCCAAATACATCTTCAGCACTTCCTCTCATGGGTACTGCCTTTTCCCATTCTAAGCGATGTTTGATTTCAGCTTGTTTTTGAGCCTCGGCAATTTCTTCTGCTACTGGTGCGCTACCATCGTGCATACTTATAATAGCACCAACACAACCTGTAATACATTCACCTTTTCCGACAGATTTCGCCATTTTTAAACTACCACAAGCACTATCGCTAAATACTATTTCAATCATTTAGTATTTACTCCTTTACATTGCACCAGCCTTAATTGTGTTTTATGACCGTCTTGTTTTTAAACATGCATTCATCAAGATGATGTAGATAATCCATGATATTTGGGTACGTATTTTTATCGTAATGCGCATACCCAACAGCAACACCTGCCATTCCACTATTATCAAAACTCTTAAATCTATCTTGGATAAGAAATAGGCGTGTTTCTAATATATCAAACGGAACATTATATAATATTGCAGAAAATTCATCTCCACCTACACGATAACAATCCCCATATTCACTTAAATACTCTTTTGTTAATTCAGCAAAAAAAATCAAGTAGTTATCGCCAGTTTGATGCCCTATATTATCATTATAGTATTTCAAATTGTTCAAATCAAAAGTAACAATTATTTTTGTTGGGTCTTCACTTTCTTTAAATTTTTCTAAATCTCTTTCAAATGCATGCCTGTTTAGTAGCGAGGTTAGTACATCTGTATATGCAATTTTGCTTAAATATTGTGTATGCATACTTTCTTCCCAGATACTTCTTAATTTTAGCGAAGTCGAAATTATACATGTCAATAAGTATAACAACATACCTGTTTGAATACTTACGCCTATTGAGTTCATATTGTCGCCAAAATAGAAAATAGCTAACTCTGCTAATGCGGCAAAAATTAAAAAAGATATTTGCAGTATTAGCACCCCTGCATCTTTGTTCTTTTTTATAACCGCTTCGTATACCAATGAGAATATAAAATATACAAAGGTTGCCACCATAATCAAATGCACTACCCATAATGAGTTATAATAATAAACTATATTTGCCATATGCAATACATTAGCAACAACAAAATTAATAATAAACGCTATATAAAAGTACTTTGCTAATGATTTATGAGATGGTGTATACATGCTATCCACATAAAACACAAAAGGTATTAACAATAGTTGTATAGACCAATAAGGTAGGTTACCTAAAATAAACGTGTTGCCTATAACAAATTGGAGTAAATTACATTCTCTAAGCAACCAAATTTCTATAATAATTGACAAACATGCAATATACAACATTAAATTATTATTTTTAAACCCTTTTTAA
>CAYJJL010000105.1:0-1741 GCA_964370455.1 uncultured Faecalibacterium sp. | reverse complement strand
AAGCCTGCGTGACTAAAAGCGTGATACAAATAATTAATATTATTGATGATATAAGCAGTTTTATAGCATTTTCATTAACTAAAAATAAAATCGCTTCGCTTTTTTCAGATAAATATATATCCCTTAGGCCTATTGAGGTTTTGTCATCACTCGGCACGATATCCAGCTCTATAATATTATCTGCCTGATTATACGGTAAATCCACCACATGCCAAATACCACCATTAGGTGCGGAGAAAAAAGTACTGCTATCTTGTCCAAATTCATAAATAATCTCAGAATTTATGCTAATTGTAAAAGCTTGGTGCATGCTTTCAATCATTAAAACAGGTTGATTATACCCACTTGTAGAAATTGTATTGATAAGGCTGTAAGGTTCAAAATTAGTATCTTGAGGGTTAAAATCCACCATATCAACTTGCGTGCTTATAACATCAATTTTCAACGCCCATTCGTTGAGCCTTGTCAAATTGGTTTCGCTATTTGTCAACAGCACATCTTTTTCAGTATTAATAAAATACGATGCGGTACATAAAACAATTAAAACCACAACGCAAGCAATAAAACCGTTAAATAATTTTTTACTCATAATTTTCCACCATTCATATATAACTTTCTTTCACACTTTGTACGCCACACTATGCATTTAAGCGAGTTCGGATAATACTTGTTCGCCTAAAGTAAATGCGTTAAGGTAATCTTGCAACTCAGCCACAAACCGTGAAACATGAAAACCATCACATACAGAGTGATGCACTTGTATCGCTAATGGCAACTTTAACTCATCATCATCATAAAAATATTTTCCTATTGTAAAAATAGGCGGCAGAAAATCATACCCTTTTTGCAAATTCAAGTTAAATCCAGTAAAGCTTGTCCACGGTATGCAAGAAACATTAAAGCAATTTTTCCCCACTAGAGGTTTTGAATTTTTATAATCACCTCGATATTTTGACATATCATCATTATAGTTTTGTAAAAACGTTTCAAAATCAGTGTTGTACTCAGTCCATGCATTTGTAATTGCTTCTGTTTCACCATGGAAAATAGTATAACATGGGTTGGAATAATCGTAATATCCAATATTATTATTTTCATCGGTATCCATGCGAAACTCTTTGTGTTTATTTACTATTTGCGAAAGCGCATACAGCATCATAGGGAAAAACTTATTGTCGCTTTCCTTAACAATCTTCATAAATTTTGTTATATCCATGTTCACTGTCATACTATATGTGCAAGGTACGCTATCAAAATAGTGATAAAAACTATCTTTTCTGTTCCATGTTTGTATATCAATTTTATTAAACATCATTTAATGCCTCTTATTTTTTGTATCAAAACTTTTTATAAAAAGTTCTATTAATGTTAGTGTACCAAATTTTCACTATAAAAAGCAACTAGTTTTATCAATAAGCTTTAAATTGTTCTGATAAAAAAATGTTTTCTTTTATTTAAAAAGTTGAAAATATCGCTTAAAGATAAATAATGCAACTACAATTAATTGACTATTATATACACAAAATAAAGGCAGTGCCACAGATTTTTCAATCCGTAGCACCACCTTTATTTAATATGATAATAGTTTAATTTTTAATTAAGCTTCAGCTGCTACTTCTTCAACTACTGCTTCTTCAACTACTGGCTCTGGTTCTGGTGTTGGTTCAACTTTTTCTTCATCAGCAAGCGCAAGTGCAAGCTCAACAGTATCTTCCATTTTCATGCCGATAAGCATTTGGTT
>CAYJJL010000104.1:0-7494 GCA_964370455.1 uncultured Faecalibacterium sp. | reverse complement strand
TGAACAGCATATCTGGCTTTAATTTACTATTGCTATTTCCATAAAGTGATGCTTTTAACTCTTTCATTTTTTCAAGACACAGCGTTTTTGTTTTAGCGAGAACACTTTTAGTTTTTGGCATTCCTTTTTCATCGTAGCCAATTAGTATGCGCCCCTCCCAACGTCCGTCTTTTCTATGTCGACATGTACCTGTGCCGTTTTTGCGTTTTTTTGCCATTTAAACCTCTTTCCTATTATAAAGCATTTACTATTTATTTGCTTTAGATTATCTTTTATAAAAAATTATTTTGCTTACTTGTTATGCGTACAGTATTTCATCGCCGAAAATATCTGTTATAAATTCCTCAACAACGGCTGCTGCTTGCCTTTGCATATCTCCTGTGACATGGGTGTAATTATCAAGTGTAAAAGATGCATTTGTGTGCCCTAAAATTTCTGAGAGAGTTTTTGCATCTACTCCACTAGATAGGGCGATATTTGAGAATGTATGGCGAAGGTCATGGAAACGTATGTTTGGTAGCTTTGCAGATTTCAAAAATTTCTTTAATTGCGAGTATGCAAGGTTTGGTGAGATTGGATTTTCAGGATTTGTTCTGTCGTGAAAAATCCAGTTTGAACGGGTGATTGCTTTTATGTTTTTGAGAATTGTTGCTGTGCTTGCTGGCAAAATAATCTTGCGTTTGCCTTTACCAGTTTTTGTGTCGCCTGTGGAGTATACGCCAATTGATTGGTAGTGCAAGGTTCGGTTAACACTTATTGTTCCATCTTCTTCATTAAAATCGCACCACTGTAGGCCACAAATTTCGCCAAGGCGCAAACCAGTTGTTAGCTCTGTGTAAAAGAAGTCATGCCAATATGCATCTTTTTCTATTTCCGCCAGAAAAGTATCCACTTGCTCTCTTGTTAGCACTTGCATTTCTTTGTTATCTGGTTTTGGAACTGTTGTGCCATTTGTTGGGTTTTTAGGGATTAGATGTTGTTCAACCGCAACTTGCATGGCTTGGTGCAACATAGAGTGTACAGACTTCACTGTTGAATTTGATAATTCGTACCCATTTTCTGGGTGTTTGATAATTCTTCCCTCTTTTTTTAGCCTTTGATATAACCTTTGAACATCTGAAATGGTAATGCTCGCAATGTGTTTGTTCCCTAAAATTGGGTTGATATAGTTGTTTGTATATTGTGCGTAACTTTTTAATGTGCTTTCTCTCACACGATTTTTTGCGTATTCATTCAACCATTTTTCTAGCCAGTCAGATAATTTCATTCGACTGCTTTCGTTCAGTTCAACATCTTGGTATAACTGAATGTTATTGTGCAGTTTTTCCATGAGTTGCTTTTGCGTTTTTGCAAATACCGAACGATAAATTGGTTTTTTATCTGATTTATGCCCGACGACAATGCGCCCCTCCCATATTCCGTTTTGGCGTTTTCTAACCATGCCATCTCCAGATGGGCGACGTGTTCGCCTTTGTTTTGGAGGTTGGGTTTGCACATTATTTTCTAATTGTTGTTTCAAGTTTTACGCTCCTTTCATTTTGCAATGAGTTTAGTTGCTTTTTATTGATTTATTGTCATCTAGTTTTTTAGTGTTATGGTTTTATACATATTAAATATAATTCAACTTAGCTTAATAAACATATATCACTTTTTGGTGTGAAAGCCTATACCAAAACTACATGAAATATATGGTTTATTATCTCACTTAATATCGCAAAGCGCCTATCGTTTTTCGTATTTTTTCATGCGTTTTGTTTTGTGTATCTCTCAAGTTGCTGCTCGTGGAAGTAATTTATGGCTTCTTGAATTGGACGTATGGTATACAGTAAACTTCCATTTCGTTTTCTACTATCTTTCGTGAAAATACTTGTGGGTTCAGTTGTAATTAATCGCTTGTTTTCAAGTTCTAAGATAAACTTTCTCACTGTATTTCTGCTAAGTTTCACCGCTTGACCTATTGTTTTATAGCTTGGATAGCATTGATACGTTTTGCGGTCTTCAATGTATAATAGGTATGAATAAATAGCAATTTCATTAGCTGATAGATTTAATGCAAAAATCTCATTAGGCAAGGGGTAATAGTTATTTATTGCACTGCGTTTTGGGTATCTTTTATACTTCATTTATTCTCGCTTTCTATTTTAACTTTTTTGTGTTTTTTAAACTTAATGTTTTTAATTTAAGTGGTATCAATTTTTATTTGTTTTGCGTGATACCCATGAAATGAATTCTTCTTTTGGCACAACTATTCTGTTTCCAATACGTAGTGTGGGGAAGTTTTTATCACGCATTAAGTCGTAGCTACCAGCCTGTGAAATTCCTAGCACCTTGGCTACAGTTTTTGCATCTAGAAACAGTGGTAATTCATCATAACTTTTGAAAATAGATTTGTTTGTTTTTTTCTCGTTGTTTTCGTTAATAATTTCTTTCATAAAATTTTTCTCCTAAATTTAAAACCACTACCTGAATTTTGGTAGTGGTTCAATGCATTTTCATTTCAAAATTTTGTTGTTCTTCATGGTCATCTGCTTTGTGCCCTTGTGCGATTTTCTTTTGTTTGGTTTTAGCCAAAACCTTTTTATCCGTGGTATAAACTTTTTTCGGTGCTACTGGAACATCGTTTGTAAGTTGCTCCACAGAGCTACCAAGTTTGATAATATCACCCACAAGGGCAATAGCATTGGAATTATTAGTAACCACATCGGTGAGCATTCTATTTGAGGCAATCTCAGTTTTGGCAGTTTGAATTTCGCCATAGAAAAGCGTTTCTCTTTCGCTTTCCCAGCCTGTTCTAACATCGTTTTCAGTTCCGTCAGTTGTGTGGATATTTTCTGTAAATCTTTCAATGTCGGCAAGTTGTTTAGTTGATTTTTCGTTAAAATCATTTTGCTTAAAGCTTCTTGCTGTTGCTCCATATCCAAAATTATCTCGTGTATGATTACTTGGTTGCTGATAACGTTGTTGATAAATTCCATCAGTGTCGCTTGGTTTTCTATAATCAAGGTTTCGTTTATTGAAGTTTGTTTCGGTAGTGTCGCTGTCATCTGTGGGCGATTTCGCTGTTTTAATTCTTCCAAAGAAGCTTTCTCGTATTCTAAACTCATTTTCTAAATTCTCCTTTAAATATTTATCCTCGTGCAGGCTGTTATCACGAGATTTGTTACCTTTGTTATTGATAAAAGTTATATTTTTTCTGCTATCCGTCCAAGTCATTGTATAACCCTCGGACGCCATTAGATATATAAAATGCTCTTTGCTTTGAGCAAATTTCATGCAATCATCTATGGTGTTTGACATTTGCATTTTCCAGCTGTTACCTTTAAGTGCCGAGCGATATTCTCTGGTTTTTATGCTCTTGTTTTTTTGCCCTTTGATATAAGGTTTGAGTATTTGTTCGCCAAACCTCAAGCAAATTTCATCGTTAACTTGTCGGTGTTCTAATAAATTATCGTGGTTTTGATGCAGTTTTTTGCCTGTTTCATAGCTAACAGAATTTACTAAAATATGGTTGTGCAGATTTTTAGTGTTGCAGTGGGTAGACACTAAAACCTCAAACTGAGGAAATTGTTTTTGTGCAAACTCTAAGCCTGTACTGTGAACTTGCTGTGCTGTAAGTTTTGTATCGCTTGGGAAGGATTGCACAAATTGATAAAACATTCGATTATCTGCCTTGCGATATCTGTTTTTTGTAGTCATCATTTCATAGAAAACTGTCGGCACAGAACAATTTACTCCGCTGTTAAGGTACACACCGTTATAAAAAGTTTTTGTTTTATCAAGCATATATTGAATGGTGAAATTCATATCTTTTGCTGATTGATTTTTGTTTTTTATAGCACTAAAAGTTCCCATTAAAGCACCTCTGATATTTTAGATAATCGCTCGTGTATAGCGGTTAGACTATCTCGTGTTTCGCTTAAGTTTATTGTTTTTATGTTGCCAATATTAGCGAGCATAGTCAGCTGGTTTATGTTGTTGCCAATAGCTTTTAGTTTGGTGATCATAGGAGATAAATCATCAATGATTATAATGTTTTTGCCGAGTGCAGATTTAGTGAAAAAATCTGTAACCGACATTTCGGATTTATTAGCCTTTTTGCGTATAGTGTTTAAATCTTCCTTTGCAATTCTGAATGCAAAGTTTACATCTTTAATTTTGTTTCTCATTTTGTTTGTCCTTTCAGCTAGATTATATGGCTTTAAAATAGTGGGTTCGGGCTACTGCCCGACGAGCGAGATGCGTTTGCCGTATAGGCAAATGCTATGCTCGCCACCCAAAAGGGTGATTAAGTCGGTAATCGTGAGTTGTGATAAAATACACTGTTTTATCACAGAAAAAGGAATTGATGCGCCTCTGAAAACGGCTGTTCTGGGTGTGATTTTGCGCATTTTTGCGCCTGTGTGGCTCTTGTTTAATGGTGGTAGGGCAATACCCTTAATGGCCATTTTGAGCGCTTAAAAGGCGGTTTTGTTATGTAAAACATTGTTGTGTTTTCACTCTAAAACTCGTGGTAGGGTAACTACCCTAAGAGCTATAGTTAGACTTTCGAAGCTTGTATAACTATGTGCTAACTTCACTCAAAATCAATTGTGGCAAAGTACTCTTATCACAGATTACAGGGGCGATAGGGCGATTAATTTAAGAGCCGATTTTTATCGCCACTTTCGTCCCTTTGCTTAATGATTTCAATAATTCTATTGCCGTTTGATTTTCGAATATTAAAGTAAATACCACGCTTTTCAAGCTGTTTTGATAATCGCCTTAAAACTTTTGTGATGATTTTATTTGAATAATTATCGCCACTCTCATCACTAACAAGGGTCGATAAATCAGTTGGGTTTGTAACGAATACGGTAACATCTTTTATAATATTTTCAACAGTATTTACGAACTTTAAATCTTTAGCATTTAGCTCATGCATGCTATCTGAAAGTTTAATCCAGATGTTATCTTCACCACGTTGCAAATCAATTTCTCGTTTGGCAACATCTCTGCCCACTAAATGAAGTGTTGCATATTCTTCGCCTCTTGTGTTTTGGGCAAGTACCATCATGGTATCTGCTGCACCTTGTAAACCAGTTGAACCAGTGATTTGATTAAAAATATCTGTGTCTTTTTGTTTTCTAAGGTGATGCACTAACACTATTGCAATTTTAAATTCATCTGCTAAATTTTTAAGTATAGTGATGTCTTCATAATCAGAAATATAGTTGCTCTCGTTGTTGCCACGAACTTTTTGTAGTGTATCAATAATTATTAAATTGGTATCTGAATGTTCGCAAATAAAATTTCTAATTTTACTTTCAAGCTCGCCACCCATTTTAGAAATTTCAACACATAAATGTGCATTCGTGGGTACGTTTTCAAGTTCTTCGCTTAGCATAAATAATCTGTTTTGAAGCCTTTCTTCAGAATCTTCAAACGCTAAATAAAGCGTGGTGCCAGCATTGGTTTTGAAATCCCAAATAGGCTCACCTTTTGCCACTTGCATTGCAAGCCAAAACGAAAACCAAGATTTACCTACCTTGCCAAGTCCACCAAAGATAGTTAAACCTCTCGGTAAAATTTCTTCAACGATAAATGGTGTTTGTTTAATTTCTTTTGTAAATAGTTCAGCTGTGGTGATTGTGTTGAATTTTTTCATGTTGTGCTCCTTTTTGAATTACGATTGAATTTGTTGTTAAAGTCGGTTACAATATAGTTATGGAGAAAAATTAGGATAACCTATAAAATGTATCTACAAAGCAAAACTCTATCGGTTACAGAAAGGATGCGCTTTATGTTTTTAGAATTTGATTTATATATTAATAAAGACATTATCGAGGTTGACGGGAAAACTTTTAAACTCGGAGAACTCACTTGCGATATTTTAAATATCAAGCCAGACGAGTACGATGAACTGAGAGCTTTAATGAAGAAAATAGAAAAAGCTCCCACAAAAAAAGATGTGAAGGAGCTTCATGATTTACTTAAAAAAAGAAAAATATTTAGTGTGATTGACACGTATGCAAATGTGCGGTTAGCAAAAAAATATGTGCAGATTGTCGGCGACATTTACGCTTTTAATCAAACAATGTTTTGGTTTATCCAAGAGAAATTAATGAAAATGGATAAAATATCTGAAACAAAACTTGCTAATGAATTATGGGATTTTTACCATCACCCAAGGTTGCATAAAATGATGGTGAACTACGTCAGCAGTGATTTTAATTTTAATTATTTTGATGATGTAAAAGTTAAATATATGCCACGTGAATTACCACACAACAAAAAGAATTGCGCTATTTATGAGATTTTTACAATAGAAAATTTTCAGACGTTTTTGAAAATAGATTTTATGCGAGCGTTAACAATAGGGCATTCATATCGCAGGTGTAGAAACTGCGGCGATATATTTTTAATAACTCATTGTTATAAAACAGATTACTGCGACAAACCTTTAAAAGATAACCCTAAGCGTACTTGTAGACAGCAAGGCGCTAAAAATATAGCAAAAGAAAAAGCCGATAATAACCCGATTTTACAAACTTACAACAAAGCATATAGAAGATTTAATGCAGATAAACACAGAGGGCATATTTCAGTTGAAGATTGGAAAAATGTTACAGCGAAGCTTCGTGACTTGCGGGATATGGCAACTATGGGCAAATATAGAGATGATGAATTTGAGAAAATAACACAATCCGAAGTTCTTTATAATGAACTCGGAATAATTAAAAAGTAGGTGTTATATTGGAAGAATTATTGGAGCAAAATAAACGGCTGATTTATTATCTCGCTGATAAATTTTGCTATAAATATAATTGCAAATCACTTAAAAAAGATTTAGTTCAAATAGGGAATATTGTTGTTTTGCAAAAACACAAAGAATACATTGAGGGCACAGGTGCAACATTTTCCACTTTTATATATCCGTTTTTAGTTGGCTCTATGAAAAGGGAAGTCGAGCGATATTTATATCCTTTACACATACCAAAAGATGAATTTAAAGAAAAATCGGGGCTTCTTAAAACTAATTTTATATCTTTAGCATCTGTAAAAGAAAAAAATCTGTACTCTATGAATGTAGAAAGAGAAATTTTAAATAAGATTTACATTGAATGTGTTTTTGAAGAATTTGAAAAAATGACTTTTAAAGAAAAGCAAATACTTGGTGGGTTTTATGGTGTGTTTGGGTATACTAAGCAAACTTTGAGCGAGCTTGCAGAAGAATTTCAGATGAAAGAAAACGCTTTGCAAAAAGCAAAGGATAATGCTTTGGAGAAGTTGAGCTACAACTGTTTTACTGGTAGGCTTGAAGCGTACAGACGGGCAGTGAGGAAAATTCGCAAGGTGCAAAAAAACGGGTGAAAATGCTGACATTAAAGTTCGAGCGGATTAAGTGAAAAGGTACAATAAAAAAATAAACCTCCTGTGGTAGATTTTAGAAACTACCACAGGAGGTGACCAACTATAATAAGTCAAGAGAAAAATGAAAGAAATTTTTGTAAAAAC
>CAYJJL010000103.1:0-7594 GCA_964370455.1 uncultured Faecalibacterium sp. | reverse complement strand
ATACATTTTGCAGCTATTATTATATATTATTTTAACAACTCTCTGTACACTTTTTGTGTTTGCCCTAGCAAGCACAAAAGTGATATAGAATTATCAAATTGTAAAGGAGATACAATTATGTCTAACGTAAGTACAACACAAATCGACAACCTAGTTAACCTAATGGACGGCTACGCTGAAAAAGGCGGCCACCACTTAAACATCAACGTGTTTACAAAAGAAACACTTTTGGACGCACAAGCACACCCTGAAAAATATCCACAATTGACAGTTCGTGTTTCCGGTTATGCTGTAAACTTTCACAAGCTAACTAAAGCACAACAGGATGAAGTTATTTCTCGTACTTTCCACAACCAGTTTTAATCTATGCTAGGGCGCATACATTCACTAGAGAGCTTCGGCACGGTTGATGGCCCTGGTGTGCGCTTTGTTGTGTTTACTCAAGGTTGCCCTTTTAGGTGTTTATACTGCCATAACCCAGATACATGGGATTATAATGCAGGTACACTTATGTCGGCAGACGAGATACTTGAACAATACGCAAAAAATAAAGCGTTTTATCGTGATGGTGGTATAACAGTTACAGGGGGCGAACCTCTTGTGCAAACAGATTTTGTGCTTGAGCTTTTTACTAAAGCAAAAGCAAAAGGTATACACACCTGCCTTGATACCAGTGGCGGCACCTATGCCGCAAATAATCCGAAAGTTGTGGCAAAGGTTGATGCTTTGCTAGATGTGACAGACCTTGTTATGCTTGATATTAAACATATTGATAATGAGGAGCACATTAAACTTGTAGGTATACCCAATAAAGAAGTTTTAGCTTTTGCAAGGCATATAAATGCTAAGAAAAAACCTTTTTTAGTACGTCATGTAATAGTGCCAAGTATAACAGATAAACCAGAGGAGCTGTATCGCCTTGGCAGATTTTTAGGCGAGCTAGAATATGCAAAATCGCTAGATACTTTACCTTATCACCAGCTAGGTGTATCTAAATATGATATGCTTGGTATGGAATATCCATTGGCAGGTGTGCCTGCGTTTTCTAAGGAAAAAATACCGGATATTCGTAAGCAAGTTATTAGTGGTATGTATGATTATCGCAAAGGTATGCCCGCAAAATACTAAAAGATAGTATTAAAATTAACAAACAGAGCCAATTTTCTATTGTAAGAAATAGATTACTTGGCTCTGTTTTTCGCAGTTTATAGATTATGATTAATCGGAGTTTAAGATGAATTGTAAATGGTGCAATAGAGGTTTCGACCACATTGAAAGCGAGGGTGTTTGCCCTAGTTGTGGTGGTGCACATACTTTATCAAAAGTAGATATCGATAAAATAAATGAGCTAAAACTAGCGAAAGAGCAAGGTAAAAATACTATAAACTTAAAGCATAGTCATACGCATACACATATATTTCCGCAGGCAAGCTATGCAAAGTATTTTGCGCTTTTAGCTGTTTTTGTAATAGTGCTTTTAGCTACAATAACATATTTCGTTTTTGATTTTGTTAAAACTGAAAACGAAGCTCAAACCGAAGAATTTACTTTTGATATGGATGCACTGTATGAAGAACCAACTATGGCCGAAGATCAATATCTGCTAGATATTGATTGGAGCACAAACACTGTTTTAGGTTTTGGTAGTAATACATCTGGCAAAGTTATTGAAATACCAGAGGGCATAACGCATATATCCGAATACGCATTTGCAAAAACAGATATTGAAGTTGTGATTTTTCCAGAAAGTTTAAAGCAAATTGGCGATTATGCTTTTATGGATTGTTTTAATTTAAAAGAGGCTAAACTACCAAGCAACTTAAAAGCAGTTGGTGAAGGTGCTTTTTACAATAGTAACGTTGAAATAGCCGATGTTGATTTTGGTAGTATACCAGCAACTTTAGCGCAAGTGGGGAATTATGGGTTTTACAATTTAGCAGTAGCAAATTTGCCAGCGCATATACAAGTGGGGGATGCATCTTTTAATTATTCGCAATATTATGACCACGCTGATGAAAGCGGCTTTGTTTTTATTGGAGATGTGCTTATAAAATATTTAGGCGATGAAACACATGTTGAAATACCACAGGGTACAACGTTGGTAAACTCCTTTGCGTTTAGTGACAACCAATTTGTTGAAACAGTATCAATACCGCAAACAGTACATAAATTAGGGCTGGGAGCATTTTATTATTGCGAAAATTTAAAACAAGTTAACTTTGAGCAAGGTTTAAAAATAATTATGGATTCAGCTTTTGAAGGCTGTTCGTCGCTTACACAAGTACAGCTGCCAGATGGGTTAGAAACTTTAGGTGCGTTTGTATTTGTTGATTGCCCAAATTTATCAGATATTTATGTGCCATCAACTGTAAAATACATATATAGCGATACATTTGAGGGTACACCTTGGTTTAAAAACTCATACGAGGGCACTGGTGCGTTTATTATAGGCGATGAAACTCTTGCAAATTTATATGTGCCTTATGATACGCAAGTGATTGAAATACCACAAGTAAAAAACATGGGCACAAAAGTATTGACTATAAACGATAACGTTAAAGAAGTAATTATACCAGACGGTGTGCAAAGTATAGGCGATGGTGCATTTGTAATGCAAAGGCTAGAGGGTGCACTGTATGTGACAATACCTGATAGTGTTACATATATTGGCAATAACGTTTTTTGGGGTGTTTCTGACTCGACTGATATAAACATACGTTGTAGTGCGGATAGTTACGCATGTGAACATGCAGTTTTATGGGGATATAACGTAATTTTGACAGATGATTAATAGCAAATAAAGCGCGCTGCGTAAAATTAAACGGATTAAAAACATAGGCATTGATTTAAGCTTATTAAGTGTAAATGGGTAGCGTGTTTAATTTAAAAACTAAAAATAATTTAAAAAAGGTGTTATCACTCTTTAGTTTTCCGCAATAGCGGTAACTTTAGTGATAACACCTTTTTGTATAATTGCTATTTAATTATTTTGCCTTGTACAACTGTAAATTTCAAGTTGTTTTCACTATCCCAAACGGAAAAATCAGCGTCTTTGCCTGTTTGTATACTGCCTTTGTTTTTAAAGATATCAAGCATTTTAGCCTGATTTTCTGAAAAAAGCTGTATTGTTGTTTCAATAGGTTTATCTATAAATTTGCACATATTTTGCACGCCTTTATCAGATGTTAGCGTGCTACCAGCACGGGTTTCTGTGTTTTTAATCCATGCTTCGCCATTTTTTGCGACAATTTCATGGTTGTCACCAAGCACATATCCCTCGCCGTCAGGCATATCAGCGGCGCTAATGCTATCGGTAATGGCAATTACTTTGTCAAAACCTTTAATTTTTATTAGTGTGCGTATGTTAGCTGGGTGTACGTGTAAACCATCACAAATAATTTCGCTATAAATATTACTATCAAAAGCTGCGCCAAGGATACCAGGCTCTCTGTGGTGATATGGTCGCATAGCGTTAAAGGTATGCGTGCTGCACTTTGCGCCACAATGTATGCACTTGCATGCTGTATCATAATCGGCTGCGCTATGCCCTATAGAGCAAATTACACCAGTTTGTGCAATGCTATCAACAAATTCTAAGCTACCCTCTAGTTCAGGGGATAATGTCATTATTTTTACATATCCTTTAGCGGCTTGTTGATACTCAGCAAAATCAGCCATTGATGGTTTTTGTAGTAAATCTAAAGGCATAGCACCTTTAAAGGCCTCACTCAAATATGGGCCTTCCATATGTACACCTAAGCAGCGTGCACCAGATAATTCGGTTTCACATGCTGTTGCCAAAATTTTAAGCTGTTTTAGCAAATTTTCCTTGCAATCGGTTAAAAGTGTGGCGTAAAAGCCAGTAACACCGTGTTTGGCATAAAAAACGGAAAGTTCGTCTATAGTTTTATCCGTTACGGAGTTCATATCGTGTCCCATACCACCGTGTGTATGTGTTTCGATTATGCCTGGTAGTATTTTTAAATCAGTGCAATCAATAACATTTGCGTTTTCGGTAGGTATATTTTCGCTTAATGCTATTATAGTGTCATCAATAATTTTTACATCTGTTTTGATTAATTTGTTATCTACACATACATGTGCATTTTTAAAAACGATTGTTTGCATAAATTCTCCTAAAGGGCAAAGTGCTCTTTATTGTAACATTAGCCTTAAGCGAACAAGCCTAATCATGCTATAAAAAATAGGGCCTGACAACATTTATTCGTTTAAAGGTATTAGTTTGGTTTGTAAACAAGTTTAGTTTTATTATTAAAACTACGATTACATTAATTATACAAAATAATACAAGGGAAATCAACGCTTAATATAATTTTTTAATAAAAATACATAAAAAAAGTGAAATGCAAAAAATATATTAATAATGTTAAGTTTTAATAAATATTGTTTACAATTAAGTATTATTTTAGTATAATGGTATAAAAGCAGTTGGCGATATACCAAATACGGAGGTAAAATAAATGAAAATTATAATAACTGTTATTTTAGCAAGCGTTTTGTTTACAGCTTGCACACCAGCAGTGGATACACCTATACAAGGTGCAGAAGCTCCGCAAACTATGGAGGCAGAGCAACCTGTTGCACCAGTGGAAACACCAGCTAGCACACCAGAAGAAACCACCGTGGACGATACCACTGAGGATGAAACTCCAGAAGAAGCAAAAATTATAAAAACAGCAGTTATAACAAGTGGCGAACATGGTGTTTCAGCAACTGTTAACTTATATAGTGATAATAAACTTGAAATTACAGGTTTTAATTACGATGGCAAAGCGCCAGATACATATGTTGCATTGGGAAATAAAACAGAGGACGATTTTGAAAAAA
Source organism: uncultured Faecalibacterium sp. (assembly GCA_964370455.1). GTDB lineage: Bacteria > Bacillota > Clostridia > Oscillospirales > Ruminococcaceae > Faecalibacterium. The sequence goes on along the minus strand of CAYJJL010000103.1, from coordinate 2,746 downwards.
CTGCATTGGTTAGCGATAAAATAACAGAGGCGCAGGCGGATACAAGCTTAGAAATTATGCTAGAAGATGGCCTTGATTATAATTCAGTTTCAATTTATTGCAGTATTTTTGCAGAAGATTTTGGCTCAGCCATATTTGAAGATGTGGAATAGATATTTGGCAAATTAAAAATTAAGAAAGCGCCCATATATAACCAAAAATTTTAAGGTTATATATGGGCGTTATTATTTTATTTATTGTATCTAAAAACCATTGTTAATCGTAAAGTTAAGCTGTAGTTGTAATGCATAATAAAGTGCAAAAAAATTATTTTGACACAATTTTAAAATGCAATTATGTCGCATTAGGGCTGACAGATTCCCCATCTATGATTTTTGTTAATAGGCGCTGAGTTGTAGGATAACCTGTCATATCGCCGATAATTCTTTTGCTTAAAACTTCAAAACTGTTTTTTGCAAGCTCTTTAATTGGTTGTTCTACGTAACTAATTGGTTTTATCAAAAATTTATTAAGGCCAAGTTCATCAAAGCCTAAAAAGCTAATATCTTTGGGGTATTCTATTTTCATGCTCATAAATGCACGTAAACACGATATTGTTGAATCATAATTTGTTGATATTAAAGCGGTAGGTTTATCTTTGCTCTTTAGTAACTCGGTAAGTTTATTTGTAACAGAAACATCGCTGCTACCATCAATTATATAATCCTCATTTACGCCTAAGCCATAATCTTTAACGGCTCGTTTGTATCCGTGTAAGCGCTCGTCACCCATTAACATAAAAGAACCAGATGTTGCAATTGCAATTTTTGTATGACCAAGTTTTAGCAAATATTCAACACAATTATAAGTTGCTTGTATGTTAAAACTTAATATTTGGTCGCATATTGCTGGCGTTAGCATCATGTCAACAAGAACAATAGGTAATTTACTTGCAAGTGGTGGTAAATCTGCCACACTTTCTTTATTGGGCGGATGAATAATTAAACCATCTAAATTTAAAGATAAAATATGGTTCATATCTGCTTTGATATCTGTGCTAACAATTACAACCATTTTGTGCGCTGTTTTTGAAAGGTATTTTTCAAGGTTGCCTAATAACTCACCTGAAAAAGAACTGTTAATCACAGGAACAACAACACCTATGTTAAGTTGTCTAACAAGGCGACCATCTAATTGTTCTATTGCACGTTCAATTTTTTCATAAGTGGATTGCTTTAGTTGAAAACCATTTCGGTAGCGTGAAACAGTGCCTATTCCAACGCCAGCTACCTTTGCAATATCTCTAGTTGAAAGCATAAGTAATATCCAATCTAATTAATTTTAAAAAAAAGCGTTCAATTTATTATGGCACTCTCTTGGCTATAAGTCAATAGAAAAACGTTCAACTGTTCAAAAAAACTTTCGATTTTTTGTTCCTGAAGGTGAAAATTGGTAAATTATTACAAAAAATTACAGAGCTGTTCACAAAATTGAACGTAAAAATAATAATATGAGCTTATGTTTGGTGTTTTCGCGAATTGATTTTTTGAACACTTGGGAGTAAAATTGAACACAACTTAACCACACAAAATATTGGAGGATATTATGAAAAAAATCACAAGAAGAAGTTTTTTAAAAGTTGCAGCAGTAGGTAGCGCAATGGCAGCATTAGCAGCCTGTGGTAGCACTGAAACAAGCACAGCAACATCCGAATCCACAGCAGAATCAACTACAACAAGCGATAGTACAGCAGATCCAGCAAATGGCGATAAACTAGTTTATTGGTCAATGTGGAACGAAACAGAACCACAAGGCCAAGTTATGAAAGAAGCAATTGCTGCATTTACAGCAAAAACAGGCGTTGAAATTGAAGTTCAGTGGAAAGGCCGTGATGTAAACACATTAGCACAGCCAGCTATACAAGCAGGTGAGCAAGTGGATATTTTTGAAGGGTATTTGTTTGAAATACTAAACAGATATGCTGCTGAAGATTTAGTTATACCTGTTGATGACTACCTAACAAAAACATATGATACAACTGGTGGTTTGCCTTATAACGAAGTTGTCGATACAAAATGGCTAGACGTTATAAGCAAATATAGCGAAGATGGAATGACATACGGTGCACCTATACAAGGCAATGTGCAGATGTTCTTTTATAATATGGATATCTTTGAAGAAGCTGGCATTACCGCAACACCTACAACATGGGAAGAATTCCTTGCAGTGTGCGAAAAAATTAAAAATGCTGGCTACATACCACTAACTGTTGATGACGCATATTACGGCTGGTTAATAAGCAACTATATATCACGCGCAGTAGGCGTTGAAGAAACAGAACGCATTATAGACGAAGCCGATTACGATGCACCAGCTGTTTTGCAAATGGCAAATGCATATGCAGAAATGGTTGAACTAGGCTATATTTCAGAGTATGCAACAGGCAATAAATTCCCAGCAGGTCAACAAGAAGTTGCACTTGGTGAAGTAGCAATGTATTTTAATGGATCTTGGTTACCAAACGAAATTTTACCTACAACAGGGCCTGATTTTAACTGGGGCGGATTTTTATTCCCAACAGTTGAGGGTGGTGTTGAACCTGCAACAACTACAGATTATGGCTCAATGGTATTTGCAATTACATCAACTTGTGCGATGCCAGATGAAGCATTTGACTTTATTGGATTTATGACAACAGGCGAGTGGGACGGATCACTTGCAGATAGATCAGCTGGTATACCTGTAAGTAATGATGCAGAGTGGCCAG
>CAYJJL010000102.1:0-7610 GCA_964370455.1 uncultured Faecalibacterium sp. | reverse complement strand
GGTGCACGACGAGCAGCTTTAAGACCGTATTTTTTACGTTCTTTCATGCGTGGGTCGCGTGTTAGGTAACCAGCTTTTTTAAGGATTGCGCGAGCTTCGTCGCTACTTGCAAGAAGCGCACGAGCTAGGCCGTGGCGGATAGCGCCAGCTTGGCCAGAGAAACCGCCGCCGTTTACACGGATAACCAAATCGTATTTACCTTCTAAAGAAAGTGCAACGATTGGAGAACGAACAATTAATTTTAGTGTTTCAAGACCGAAGTATTCATCGATATCACGGCCATTGATTGTGATTTTGCCTGTGCCAGCGTATGCACGCACACGAGCAACAGAGTGTTTACGACGACCTGTGCCGTAAAGGTAAGGTTTGGTTTCGTACATAACAATTGCCTCCTATTACAGTGCTGACGCTACAGGTTTTTGTGCAGCGTGGTTGTGCTCTGCGCCTTTGTAGCAGTGTAGACGTGTCATTGCTTTTGCGCCGATAGTGTTGCTTGGAACCATGCCTTTGATAGCATATGTCATAGCTTTGTCACTGTTTTCGGACATCAATTTGCTGTACTGAACTTTTTTAAGGCCACCGATAAAACGGCTGTGTGTGTAATGGAATTTCTTTTCCAATTTTTGACCTGTTAGAACAGCTTGGTCGCAGTTGATAACGATAACGAAATCGCCACAATCTACGTTAGGGGTAAAATCAACTTTCTGTTTGCCACGAAGCAAAACAGCAGCTTTTGCTGCCACACGGCCAAGCGGTACACCAGCAGCGTCGATAACGTGCCATGTGCGCTCTACTGCAGCAGGTTTTACAAGAGTAGTGCTCATATCTATTTCCTCCATTGTGATTACGGTTTTTTTGGCGCTATTACGGCGCAAGAGATAGTATACAGCACAAAACCCTTTACGTCAATACCTTTTTTAATATTTTTTAATGCTTTACTGGGTAAACTCTCATTTTCAGCGTTATTCTCGTTTATACTCTCGTTTTCAAACTTTCTATTTTCAAAAATGTTTTGCTATTTAGCGTAAAAAATCTTTAAAACCCACTATGTACAAAGCCTTTGATATTGTGGTATAATAGGGCGTAAAACTATTTTTTTACATAAATTAACAAAACAATGTCACTAAAACACATTTAATATTGTTTTGCTAGCAAGTAAACTTACACAAGCCAATAAAATCGGAGAAATTAATTACAACTTATGTCAAACAAAAACATGCAACACTTTACAGGCCTTGTGCGCAAGGCTATACAAGATTACGAAATGATAGCACCTGGCGATAAAATACTCGTTGCTATTTCTGGCGGCAAAGATAGCGTTGCCCTCGCCTGCGCACTTGGAGCTTTACGCTCATACTTAAACATACCCTTTGAAATTATTGCCGTTACCTTAGATTTAGAATTTTCAGGCAAGCCTACAGATTATTCGCTTTTGGCAAAACGCTTTGCCCAAGAAAATATACCTTATATTATACGCAAAAGTGATATTGCAAGAGTTGTGTTTGATATACGTGCTGAGAAAAACCCCTGTGCACTTTGTGCAAATTTGCGCCGTGGCTCCTTACATTCAGCCGCACAAGAACTTGGTTGCAACAAAGTCGCACTTGGCCACCACTTAGATGATGCCATAGAAACTTTTTACATGAACCTTTGGCACGAGGGGCGCATAGGCTGTTTTTCCCCCGTGACATACCTCGACCGCCGAAACGTGACTATAATACGCCCTATGGCGCTTTGCCCTGAGGCAGATGTTATACGTGCTGTTAAAGAGGCACAAATACCCGTTGTTAAAAGCAAATGTCCTGTGGATGGTGTTACAACTAGGCAAAAAACTAAAGAGTTTGTGCACGATATGTGCGCTAAAGACCAAGCCTTCCGCCAAAAATCTTTACGTGCTTTACAAGATGCCGATGTTGCGGGCTGGAAACCAAAACACACAGGCCGAATGAAAACAAAAAAGTAATGTAAAATTTATATTTTATCAAATTTACGAACGTTGAAATTTTAAGGAGATGAATTTTGAAAAAAATTAAGTCAATCAATTTTTGTATTATATTTATTGCACTTATTATATGTGCCTTGTTTTTATATAATAGGAGCTGTGATATTTATTCTCGCATTGTTTACACTTATGATTTTAAAACCATCCACCTTGAAGATTATTCAGGCGAAACCGTCGCTGCCCCGACACAAATCGAGGAAAGCGAAACTTCTATAATTGGTTTATACAAAACGCCAATTAGCTTAAACGCAGGTACCTATAACACAAATTTTTTATATGCTGCTGTTGATGAAAGCTCTGTACTTAAAGTTTTTGCTACTGATTATACTAACGCTACTAACTCCCCTGGTAAAATGCTTTTTTATCAAGAATTTGACCCAGCTAATACTACTTTAAACTTTGATTTTACATTAGACCAAAATGTTGATAGTGTGTTTTTTGTAATTGAAACAACTGACGAAAACTTTTTAGTAGATCAAGTGCAAATTAACGGTAGTAACTACATATATACCGATACAATTTTTTACTGCATAGTTACAATTTTAATTGCCATAATGTTTTTATGCATTATAAATTATAAAGGCAACAAAATTAAACCTATAAGCTTTAAGGGCGAAACAGTTAGCCAAACTAAAACCATGCTCTTTTTTGTTTTTGCATGTTTTATAGTTGTTTTTATGGCAAGTTTACCTACCATAGACTCTAAAGTTGTAGTTGGTCACGACGTGTTTTTTCACCTTAACAGGATTGAAGGCATAAAAAGAGCTTTAGAAAGCGGACAATTCCCCGTGCGTGTACATGGTGGCACACTTAATGATTACGGCTACCCTAACTCACTTTTTTATCCTGAGCTTTTATTTTACTTTCCAGCAATTTTAAGCATGCTTGGTGTTAGCATTACAACATCATACAAAGTTTTAATCATCACATTAAATATATTAGGTTTTATCAGTGGATATTTTAGTTTTAAACATCTTACAAAAAGTAGAGTTATAGGGCTTATAGCCACAACTGTATTTTTGTTAAATCCATACAGATTAGTGTGCCTATATTACAGAGCCGCCATAGGCGAAGTATAGCTATGACATTTTTGCCTATAGTTATATATGGTTTATATGCTGTAATTTGGGGTAACAAAAAGCACTGGTGGGTTTTAGTTTTAGGTGCAACCGCAATATTGCAAACACACATTTTATCCACACAGTTAACAGTTTACCTCGCAGGTATTTTGGCTTTAGCTAACATTAAATGCTTTTTTACTAAAGAAAACCGTTGGCTAGCCTTGGTAAAGGCGGCAATTTCAACACTGCTTATTAACATTTGGTTTATTGCACCTATGCTAATTTTAATACCCCAGCTAGGTTTAAAAGTTTTTACGAATGAAAACGTAGCGCCCCCATCATTTTTTGGCACTTTAACCTCTGGTTTTATTTTTGCCATAAGCAAAATACAAACTTTTGGCCCTCACCCTGTAGGGTTAGTGCTTTTAGCCGCTTTTGTTTTATATGTTATATACCGCTTTGTTTCAAACACAAAACCAGAGCATAAAGTTTTAGTTAGGCTTGGTGACCAACTAGCGGTTTTAGGCGCAATATTTGTTATTGCCCAAACCAATTACTTCCCCTGGAAACTAATTGAAAGCATCCCAATTGTGGAATCCTTATTTCCCTCTATACAATTTGAATACAGATTTTTAACCCTAGCACAAATTTGTTTAGCTGTTGTTTTAGCAATTAATTTTGTATTATGGTTTACAAGCTCAAATGCGAGAATTGCCGCTGGTATTACAGTTATAAGTTTTAGCATATTGTTTACCGTAATGTTTTACGAATCTGTAATTTACCCTTATAGCTATGAATTTTTATATAACAAACACTACCACGAAAACAATTTAGATAATGGCTATTCAGTATCTGGTGGTGAGTATCTTGTTGAAGGGGTTAGACAATCTGACATCGAAAATGCCTCCCCTGTTATCGAAAGTGATAACACCAGCCTTGAAATTTCAAACCTAACAAGGCATGGCACACGCATGGAGTTTAGCTATAATGTCGAACTACAAGGCACAGACGCAGATTATATAGAGCTACCAATAACGTATATACCAAATTACACCGTTAAACTTAACGGCGAAGAAGTTTCTACCATAAAGACGCTAGAGGCAAAAGTTGCTTTTATCCCTACAAGTAGCACTGGCGATGTCACCGTATATTACGCCGAACCATTAACGTTCAGAGTTTTTGAACTAATAAGCTTAGTTGCAACTTTAGTGGTTATTTTTAGAAACAAGTTTTTTGATATACTACAAAAATTAATAAAACAAAAAAAAAGCAAAATATCTGTTTAACAACAAACTTACATATTTTAGAAAGGAGGCTTTTTGGATAATTATATAGATGACCACTGCCATGCACAAATAAACCTAGATGCACTTTTGCACAATGTAAAATATATAAAAAAAAGCCTCGCCGAAACTGAGCTTTGCGCTGTTGTAAAAGCCGATGCTTATGGGCATGGTGCAGTTACCATAGCTAAAACCTTGCAAGCGCAAAACATAGAGCACTTTGCTGTTAGTAGCCTTGCTGAAGCACTAGAGCTACGCAAGCACGGCATAACACCAAACATTTATATTTTAGGTTACACCGATGCACGCTGCGCAAAAAAACTTGCAAAACATAATTTGATACAAAGCTGTTTTTCGGCTGAATATGCAAAAAAACTTTCACAAATTGCACTTGAGCAAGGTGTAAATGTGCGTGTGCATTTAAAAATTGATACTGGCATGGGGCGCATAGGCTTTACCGCAAGGCAAAATTTTGATGTTTGCCTCGCTGAACTTTTAGCTTGTCACAACTTGCCTAACTTGCAAATAGATGGTGTGTTTCAGCACTTTGCAGTTGCAGATAGCACAGCAGAAAATGACAAACAATATACAAAACAACAAACCGAAATATTTTTGCGCATAGTAAACGAGCTAATCAAAAGCGGATACACGCCAAAATGCGCCCATATGAGCAACTCCGCCGCCGCTTTATTACAGCTAGATAAACAGCTAAAATTGCCAAACATAAAAACCTTTGCACGTGTTGGCATTGCACTTTATGGCCTTGCACCTAGCGAGGATTTAACCTTTGATTTTTTAAAACCCATTATGTCACTTAAAACCACCATCAGCATGGTTAAAACATTGACTAAAGGCGAAAGTGCGAGCTATGGCCGAAACTTTACAGCGACAAAACCAACAAGCATAGCCACACTTTGCGCTGGCTATGCAGACGGTTACCCCCGTGCTTTAAGTAATGGTATAGGCACGGCCGAGGTTAATGGTAAATGCGCAAAAGTAATAGGTAACGTTTGTATGGACCAAACTATTATTGATGTTTCGGAAATACCAAATGTTAAGCAAGGGGACGAAGTTATACTATGGGGTGGCACTGCTGGCGACAGCGCAGACGATGTTGCTAAAAAAACAAACACCATAGGATACGAAATTGCATGTAATGTGGCACGCAGAGTACCACGTATTTATATAAAACATGGCGAGGAAACACAGCGTATAGACTACCTCGCAAAAAATAATATTTAAAAAGGAATTTATTTATGGCAAACAAGAATATTCGCAACTTTTGCATTATCGCTCACATAGACCACGGCAAATCTACTTTATCTGATAGAATTTTAGAGCTTACACAAAGTGTTGATAAACGTGTTATGGAAAGCCAAATTTTAGATAACATGGATTTAGAAAAAGAACGTGGCATTACTATAAAAGCACGTGCTGTTACTATGGATTACACCCACAGCAATGGCGAGGTTTACCAGTTAAACTTAATTGATACCCCTGGCCACGTTGACTTTGCATATGAGGTTAGCCGCTCGCTTGCTGCTTGTGAGGGCGCAATTTTAGTTGTTGACGCTACACAAGGCATTGAGGCTCAAACACTTGCAAACACATACATGGCGCTTGAACATGACCTTGAGATTGTGCCTATTTTAAATAAGATAGATTTACCTAGCGCACACCCTGAAGTTGTAGCGCAAGAAGTTGAGGACGTTATAGGCTTACCTTGCCTTGACGCACCACGTGTTTCCGCTAAAAATGGCGTTAACATTGAGGCTGTTGTTGAGCGTATCGTTGAGGATATACCACCACCAAGCGGTGACGTTGACGCACCATTTAAAGCACTTATTTTTGATAGTTTTTATGATAGCTACAAGGGTGTTATTGTTTATATACGTGTTATGGAAGGTACAATTAAACCTGGTGACACCATACAAATGATGAGCAATGGCGTTAAATTTACACTAGTTGAGGTTGGTAAACTTGGCGCAACCGCCATGACACCTTGCGATAAACTAGAGGCTGGTGAAGTTGGCTATTTAACAGCGAGCATAAAAGCTGTTACAGATACACGTGTTGGTGATACTGTTACTAGCGCTAATAACCCATGTGATGAAGCATTGCCTGGTTATAGACAAGTACAGCCAATGGTTTTCTGCGGTATTTACCCAGCAGATGGCGCACGTTACCCTGATTTAAAAGATGCGCTTGAAAAATTGCAACTTAACGATGCATCGCTTTCTTTTGAGCTTGAAACAAGTTTAGCTTTAGGTTTTGGTTTCCGCTGTGGATTTTTGGGATTATTACACCTTGAAATTATTACAGAGCGCCTAGAACGTGAGTTTGACCTTGACCTTGTAACAACTACACCAAGCGTTGAATATAAAATAACACTCACAACTGGCGAGGAAATAACTATTTCTAACCCATCTAACTACCCTGACCCAACACACATTGAAAAACAAGAAGAACCTTTTGTTGATGTGCATGTTTATACACCTAACGATTATGTAGGTAGCTTGATGGATTTATGCCAACAAAAACGTGGCCTTTTAATTGATATGAAATATATGGACGAAACACGTGTTGATTTGCACTATGAACTACCGCTTGGCGAGATTGTTTATGACTTTTTTGATGCAATTAAAAGCCGTAGCCGTGGCTATGCAAGCTATGATTACGAGTTTAAGGATTTCCGCCCTAGCGACCTTGTAAAACTTGACTTTTTGTTAAACGGCGATGCGGTTGATGCGCTTTCCATGATAGTTTTCACTGATAATGCTTACTCAAAAGGTAGACGCATTTGCGAAAAATTAAAAGACAACATACCACGCAACCTTTTTGATATACCCATACAAGCGGCAATTGGTGGCAAGGTTATTGCACGTGAAACTGTTAAAGCTGTGCGTAAAGACGTGCTTGCAAAATGTTACGGCGGTGACATTACACGTAAAAAGAAATTGCTTGAAAAACAAAAAGAAGGTAAAAAGAAAATGCGCCAACTTGGCACTGTTTCGCTACCGAGCGAAGCTTTTACCGCTGTGCTTAAACTGGATAGTAACGATAGCTAAAACAACATTAAAAATTTGCGGTTTTAATACTTTTTATGTTGTTTTAAATAAAGAAAGGACATGTTCAAAATGAAAAAAGTACCTTTTAGCAAAAAACTACAATACAAATTTGATAACCTTATGTCTAAAGGCAGTGTCGCTTTAGTGGGCGTATTGTTTCTTGCAACTTCCGCAGTTGCTATATTGGTGGGCTTAG
>CAYJJL010000101.1:4437-7739 GCA_964370455.1 uncultured Faecalibacterium sp. | reverse complement strand
TGGCATATTGGCGGTAGGACAAAGCATGGTACATATAAAGCTGACATTTCTGGAAATGGCGATAAGTTTGAAGTTTCTTTTGAAGTTATAGATTAATAATAAGCCGTATTCACTTAGCGCACGGCTTATTTTGATAATATAACTTTATATAATATCTCACGGATAGCTTTTCTCACTTCCTTAGAGGTAAATTTTTAGCTTGTCGGTAGCTGTCTTGCGTGGGTTGTTTAGATAAATTTCGTGGTGGTGTCGTGTGTCATTTATATCAATTTCATAATCGCTTGCCTTTGCCCTTTACCGCAAGATAATTCATCTTGGGAATTTCGACTATAGAGTGTTGCTGATTTTGAAGCACAAAACTAAAAAATCCAATTTATTGAAGATGCGTTAAATTTTGTTGTTGAATTTTAAAGTATATTTAAGGTTTCGAGGATATAATCTCAAACATGGCAAAAAATATAACAATCAAATTGGAGGATTTATGAAGAAAATTTCTTAGGTTATTCTGATTGGAGATTACCAGATATTAAAGAACTTCAAAGTTTAGTCGATTATGATCAATCGCTTGCAGTAACTGGCACAGCTGCTATTGATAGTGTGTTTTATTGCACACCTATTACAAACTATGTTGGTGAAGATGATTTTGGGTACTACTGGTCTGGAACAACTCACGATGATTTAAGTGCATCTTCGATTGAATATGGTGCAGCATCTTATATGGTTTTCGGAAACGCTCTTGGTGAAATGGACGGAGAAACTGTTGATGCACATGGTGCTGGTTCTCAAAAAAGCGACCCAAAAACAGGAAGTGCAGAGGATTATCCTGTTTCCGATTCAAACGCTCCACAAGGTGATGAACAGCGTGTATTTAACATGGTGAGGCTAGTTCGTGATGCTGATTAATATAAGTTGCTTTTTCGCAATTTAATTTGCTAATGCAAAATTATAGCTAAAATTAAAAAGACTTCCGAAGTTTGTTTAACTTGGGAAGTCTTTTTTTATTAAAATCATAACGCATCTCGATGAAACCTAATTGCTGTAGGCATATCGTTTGCAAAACTTCAAAGCTTTTTATGTCGGTTTTTTCTAAGCTAGTGAAGTTTACTAAAATAACGAAAGCTGGTTTATAATAACGCTATCTCTTTTGCGGCTGGTCACAATTGCATTACTGTTCACCTCGCCAATAAGCACAGCCGATAGGGGATTGTGCCTGTTCATATTAAAAATTGCTGTTTTTTCGTTTTGCAAAGCATAACAATAATTACACCCATTGCCACAGCAGTTATACGTCCCTATGTCTATACTTTCGAGGCATAGGCACTCAGGGCGCTGATTTTTGTCCATTGTATCTATTATGCTACACCCTAAAATTTTTTCAATAATGCTTTTATCAATACAGGCACCGTGCTTTATACCATACTTTTCTAAATCAATTTTTTCAGCACAAGTGTAAATATCAAATCCGTTTTTCTTCGCAATGCTAGAAAAAGTTTCGGCAAGCTTGCATATATTTTGTGCTGTCATAAGATAAGCTGGGTTTTTGCCCATTCTAGCAGTAACATTTTTATAGCTATCAACAAAGCTAATAACGCATCTATCAGTGCTGTTTTTAAGCCTGTTTGCCATGTAGTAAAACTGCTCGGTGTGATATTCTATCGTGTAAACATCATCAATAATTATAGGGTCGTATCGCCAAACCATGCGGTGTTTGCCGAGCTTTTTGGCTAGTGTTATAAACGCTTCAATCAACACTTCTTTGTCAGGCAGGTTTCGCTCGGTTTCTTTGCCGTATGGTGTGAGGGTAAATTCAAAATAATAGGTGTAACCCATGTTGTCTATTTCAGGTAAGTATTTCAAAAAAGGTATGGGGTTTTTTGTCCAAAAAACAATTATATCTACATCATCAGGTGTAAGATATGCTTTGGAGTAGCGGCTACTGTTATACGGGTTTTGAATAAGCACATAACCCTCTTTCAGGCGGTTTACAAACCACTCATCATAAAAAGACGGAATATCAGTGCGCCTTGTTGCGCTAATTATCATAATTAACCGCCCTTACGTTCTCAAAATTTTCTCCATTGCTTTCCCCTTGGCAAGTTCATCAATTAGTTTGTAAAGGTAGCGGATTTCTTTCATAATAGGCTCGTCTATTGTTTCAATTTTTACACCGCAAACAGAACCTTTTATCAGCGTTCTGTTTGGGTTTAGCATTGGCGCATTTTCAAAAAAAATTGTCATGTCAGCATCATCGTCAAGCGCAGCAAGTGTATTTTCAGTGTAGCCTGTAAGCCAGTAAATTATCTCGTCAACTTCAAATGCTGTTCTACCTTTGCGCTCGGCTTTGGCTACATATAGTTTTTTCATCTCGCTCCATTTAAATGTATAAATGCTGTGTGTGCTCATTTTACTTTTCTCCCTTTTAAATTTAATGTGTTAGTTATAAGCTTTTTAGCTTAAAGTTGGATTTGTTTAAACATACCGTCGCTTTAAATTTGAGATGTAAGTTACTCTGTGGTTTGAGATGGGCGTGTGCTTTTTGACGCAAATATTTGCCCGTGTGCTGTAGTAAAAGGACATGCCGCGATGCATATACCGCACCCGTAATGTGCAAAACCACTGTTGCATTTTGCGTTTGATATACATTCGACATGACCGTTTTCGTCTGTTTTTGCATTTTCGTAAATTGCGTCATGCGGACAGGTGCGAACGCATTTTTTGCACTTATCACAAAAGTGCTGACCCCATGTAAAATCTTCAGTGTTTTTTAAAAAATCATTTAAATTTTCTATGCTTGTGTAAATAATTGATAACCTATTGCATGGGCCACTGTGTGGTGTGATAAGCATTCCGTGTTTTCCTATAAACCCAAGATTTGCTTTAAATCCAGCTTTTGTGTAATCTACATTACCGCCAAGGCTGTGGTTTGGCAGTGCACCAAAACCCATGTTACGCAAAAACTCTGTCGCCTTTAGGCAAGCAACACCTGTATCGCCATACACTTGCATAACTTCAAGCATGCAATCCATATTTGGTAGGCGTTCGGTCACAAATTCCGTGTTTTCCATATGTTTTGAAAGCACGATGACATTTTTGTATGGGATAGCATCGCCTTTGTATATTTCAATTTCACTAAATTTACAAGCACCCCAACTATCCATGCCTAGTGATTTAATAAAGCTATCAAGTTGCGAAAATTGTTCGGCGGTAATATTAGTGGTGTAGGCTTTTTCAGTATTATGTGCCTTGATAACTCTGGATGATTTAATTAGCGATGACATCGTGTGTTTTATTCGGTGTTTGTT
>CAYJJL010000101.1:0-4427 GCA_964370455.1 uncultured Faecalibacterium sp. | reverse complement strand
ATATCTTTTGCTTTAAAATTGCGTTTAGGAAAAAACCCTTTTGCCTTTGCTTTATCACTAGCTTTTATTGTCGATATTTTATTTAATGCTTTTTGTTGAGGTACTGTCATAAACTCCATTTATCTGACCTCGTATTTTGTCGTAATGTGTGTGTCTTAATTAATCTTAACCGAAACACATAAGAAGGTCAATAGATTTTTCTGTAATTTAGTGTGCAAACGAGATTATCTATAGATATCACAATAATCTTGCTATTGTTTTGATAAAGTGTTATACTAAAAAAGCTAACAAAAATAGATATTATTATCAATTATGTAGAAAAACACACCTTATGATTGTTTAAAATAGGAGAAAAATTATGAAAAAACCTATGAATATTTTACTTGTTTTTTCTGACCAACAGCATAAAGAGGCAATAGGTGCTGTTAACGGACAGTACAAAACGCCAAATCTTGATAAGCTCTGTAAGGATGGAATATTGTTTGAAAACGCATATTCGCCTAATCCTATTTGTGGGCCATATAGAGGTTGTTTGATGAGCGGGCAATATACTAGCCGTTGCAAAGTAATTGATAATGGCGATGCGTTATTGCCTGATACAGTAACACTAGCAAGTTGCTTAAAGGGTGCTGGGTACGAAACAGCCTATGTTGGTAAATGGCATATAGGAAACACAGGTAATATCGCAGTATTACCACAATATCGAGAGGGTTTTTCGCATTTTAAAGGGTATCAATGTTATAATGGTTTTGAGCCTAGTGCGCCACATAATAACGATGTGCTTTTTTTTGATGAAAATGAAAAGTGCCACAGTTTACCTATACATCGCACAGATGCCACAACTGCGTTGGCGCTAGAAGAGTTGCGTGGCTTATCAAAGCAAGAAAAACCATTTATGTTGGCTGTTAGTTACCAAGCGCCACATTATCCCGAGCAACCTTCAGCAGAGTTTGCAAAACTATACGAAAACACTGTGTTTGATTTACGAAAAGACTATGAAGAAATAGATCCATACACACAAACGTATAGCCCACCTAGCGCACAGCCAAAGGAGCTTTGCCCAGATTACCAAGCATACGGCAATGATATTCAAAAATATACTAAACTTTACGCAGGGCTTTGCTCGCAGGTAGATGCAGGTGTTGGCAAATTAATTGATACACTAAAAGCTTTAGATTTATACGAAAACACTTTAATTATATATACATCGGATCATGGTGATATGCAAGGTAGCCGTGGCTTAAAAAATAAATCTTACCCTTATGAAATGTCCTGTGGTGTTCCGTTTATAGTTCGGGATGCAAATGTGCAAAATAATTTAAAGAGCAAAGAGCTTATAAGCGCTTTAGATATATACCCAACAGTGGCAAATATAGCAGGTGCAAAATTACCACAAAACCTTGATGGTGTGGATGTAAATCCATACTTGTTAAACGAAAGCTCAACGACACAAGATTATGTTATATCAGAATTTTTTATAAATAGGCCTTATAAATGGCGAATGATACGCACAAAGCAATTTAAACTTATTACAGATGCTAGTTACAAAGTAATGGAGTTATATGATATGCTTGGCGATGAGTTTGAAAAAACAAATCTTTGTAAAAACGAAGATTATCAAGCTGTAATTTCACAAATGCTTGATATATTGATACAAAGTACAGAAAAATTAGCGGAATAATGTGGTTTTTAAATAGGTGTTTTATCAAAACAAGCTAAACGTTGATAATGTTTTTAGTTTTTGTTAAAAAAACATTAATTAGCGCACCTGTTAAAAAACCACTAAAAATTGAAATTATCAGCAAATAGGGCAAATACGCCATAACGCTCAAATTACCAACCATAACAACACCAGCAATAATTTGCCCTATATTATGAAAAGCCGCCCCAGCAATACTTAAGCCAATTATGGAAATTTTTTCTCCGATAAATTTTGCTAAAACGCACATAATAACCCACGCAAAAATTGCGCCGAGCAAACTAAATAACAAGGACGATAGCCTTGCAGATATTATAGCAACAAGTAAAACTCTTGCTAACAATATCAGCAAGGCTTCCTTTTTGCCAATTTTTAGTATTGCATAAACGGTTACTATATTTGCAAGCCCTAGTTTTAAACCAGGCAATATCATATCTAGTGGTATATATCTTTCAAGTAGCGATATTGCCATGGCAAGGCTAGTTAATATGCCACAAATAGCTATTTTTTTAACTGTCATATATTCACCCTACAACCGCATCAAATTCGCTGTCGATATCTGTGCCAACAACTTGTATTAACAGCCTATTTGGCAAGCAAACTATTACCTCGTCTGATTTTGAAATGTAACCTGTGTTTTCGCAAATACTATCGCCACAAGTCGAGGCGACAACAGCTACTTCATCGCCGTTTATTTGTATTGTGTTTAAATAATTTTCCTCAATTTCAATTGTCGTTTGCGTGTTTTTATCTAGGCTGTATGTGTGTATTAACGCACCGTCCAAATATATTTCAACTTTATTAGTATTATGGTTTTTTGGCAGAGATAAAATAAAAACTATTAGTGCCAAAATTAAAACAAATGCAATAATTAGCAAATCTCCCTTTAAGAGTTTTATACTCTTAATTTTCATATTTTTCTCCTATTGTAATATTTTCGGCAATTTGTTCACTTACATAAAGTTCGTTGTTTTCCCGTATTAATATAACGTTTATATCTTCCGTTTTGCTAAATTCAATTGCAGCGTCAAAACCCATGGCAAATAAAGCTGTAGAATAAATATCTGCTAAAACAGAGCTTTCACAAATAACGCTTACACTTTTTAAATCTTGCTGTGTGGGGTAACCCGTGCTTGTATCAAAAATATGATGATAAATAATTCCGTCCTGTTCAAAAAATCTTTCATAAGCGCCTGAAGTTACAATTGAAGTAGCTGCGGTTTCAAGTGATATATTAACCTCGCTTACATCGTCAGGGTCTTTTATGCCTACATTCCACAAAGTTCCATTTGCTTTTGTGCCATAAAAATATACATTGCCTGAAAGTGTGATAACCCCTTGCGTGGCACCATGTTTTTTATATATTTCAACAACTTTATCGGCTGCGTAGCCTTTGCCAACTGCACCAAGGTCAACTTGTGCACCGTTAAGTAGTTGCACTTTGTTATCTGCGTGCAATACAATGTTTTTATACGAAACGCTACTCAAAGCATTTTGTATTTCCTGTTGCGAGGGTACACTTGCATCAGCAGAGTTTACATCCCAAAGCTCGGTAATAGGGCTAATTGTAGGGTCAAAAATACCATCTGTTTTAATAGCGCAATCGATGGCAATTGATAAAATATCATAAGTAATATCGCTAACGGCTATTATTTCGCCATCGCTATTATTAAGCTTATAAATATCACTGTTTTCATCTGTTCTTGATATTGCTTTTTCAATTTCGCTTATCTTTTGATAACTTTCGTTAATTATATTTTCAGCATCACTAGCAGTAACCGAAAGGCTCATATATGTATCCATCAGAAAAAAATCTAACGATGAGGTATCTGCGTTACTACCCATGGAACAAGAACAAAAACCAAATAAAATTATAAATAAGCTAAATATAATTTTAATGTTTTTTTTCGATTTTTTGATGTTTTTCACCTTCCTTTATCAATAGATTAAGTTTGATTAATTATAGCAATTTACAGCGGCTTATGCAAGCTTTAAATTTGTTAAAAATATAACTTATAGCAATCTTGGAGTTGTTAAAAAAATAACTTATGTAGGCTGAAAACTTGTTAAAAATATAACTTACGATTGTAAGCCTCAAAACGCTTGAATTAAAGTGTTTTGTGTGATAAACTATGCACTAATTGATAGTATTTATTTTGCAAATTTGTTGCTTTTTTATCAATGTAATTTAGGTTTAAATATTTTTAATACAAAACCCAAAACGATGTATTCATAAAAAAACTCAATATAATGGGAGGGACAATTTTGGACAAGCTTCTTCGACCACATAAAACATATGGTGGCATTAATCCGCCACACCACAAAACAACAAGCAAAGCGCAATCTGTCTTTATGCCTGCACCAAAAAATGTAACAATACCTATGATACAGCACATAGGTGCATCATGTAAGCCAGTTGTAAAAAAAGGTGATTATGTGTATGTAGGGCAAGTAATTGGCGAAAGCGATGCATTTGTTAGTGCGCCTGTTCATTCATCTATTTCTGGCACTGTTAAAGAGATTAAAGAGGTTTTACTTACAGCTGGTGCAATGGTTGAGTGTGTTTGTATTGAGTCAGATGGCGAGATGCAAATGCACCCTGATATAAAACCACCTGAAAAAATAGCGGATAGAAAAACTTTATCGGCTGTGGTGCGAAAAAGCGGCCTTGTTTGTTTAGGTGGTGCGGGTTTTCCAGCGCATGTTAAGCTTAATGTACCTGAGGATA
>CAYJJL010000100.1:0-7786 GCA_964370455.1 uncultured Faecalibacterium sp. | reverse complement strand
CTTCTGGTGCTGTTGCAAGTATGTTTTGTATATCCTCAACACAGCCCATGTTTAACATTTCATCAGCTTCATCTAAGATAACTGTTTTTAAATTTGTTAGTTTTAAAGTTTTTCTGCGTAGGTGGTCCATAATACGGCCTGGTGTACCTATAACAATTTTAGCTGTTTTAAGTTGGCGTATTTGGTTTTCCATAGATGCGCCACCAAACAAAACAGCTAATGGTAAACCAGAAACATATTTTGAAAATTTGCGCAATTCTTCAGAAATTTGCATTGCAAGCTCACGTGTTGGTGAGAGTATAAGCACAGTTGCTTTATCTGGGTTTTTGCTAGCCATTTCAACGGCTGGGATGCCAAAGGCAGCAGTTTTACCTGTACCTGTGGAAGAACGACCCATGATGTCTTTGCCCTCTATCATAGTGACAATCGGACGTGCTTGTATATCGGTTGCGGCTTCAAAGCCTAGTTCCTCAATTGCACGTAATACTTCTGGGCGTAGTGAGAGTTCGCTAAATAACATTATTATACCTGTTCCTTTATTTTGTAGCCAAAGCCTACGCAATAAAGCACAGGCTTATACCAATGCACCAAACAGATTAGTTTGGTGTTTTACCAGTAACTAAGCGATAAATGTCTTTAGTTACCAGTCACCTAGCAAAATTATGCATAGGTGGTCAACCACGGCTGACAAAGCCTGCTGGTGGAACATATAGTATACCACAAAAAAAATAAAAAAGGGCAAAAATCACAAAAATTTTTCTAGAAAATCGTGATTTTGCCCAATTTCTGTTATTTGCCCAAAAAAATGACATACTAGCAACTTGTTTTGTGCCATTTTAAGTTAAAAAGTTTTATGTTTTACATTTCAAAGCTTACAATATCTGCAAAAATACTTGCTAGCGCTATAAAATTACAAGATACAATCGCAAAAATTAAATGTCGCTCAATATTTTTGCTTAAAACAAAAAGCTTGTTTTGGCAAACTAATAAAACAAGCGGAACAACTGGCAATAAATATCGTCCTTGTAATCCCCAAAGGGTATCAACACGCAGTTGTGTCCATGTAAAACAAACAGCTATAAGCCCGCCTAAGGTCGCAAGGCATATTAAAGCACCAAAAATTTTTTGCCCATTGCTAAGCATTGGTTTTTCATCGGTAGTAGGTACAGCGCTCATAGGTAACATTACCAGTAGTGCAAAAACAGCAGGTGTCCAAACATCTATATCTCGCAAAATAGGTTCACCTGCTTTGCCACCAACTAATTGTGTAAAATAAAGTGCGGTGTTTTCTTCAACGGTGTGGGCTAATAGTTTAATAGCTCCGCTTAAATGTGTTAATACATATGGTAGTGTCCAGTAAAGTCGTTCGTCATAATTAATACTGTTTGGGTTTACATGCGGTAATTCAAGTACAGCAGCTGCAGCTAAACTTTCAGGTGTTATGCCAACATAAGGCAACAATAAAACACCGCCTACTACGCCTAAAATGGCACCTATAACTAGTATTTTTGGCATAAATTTTTGCACAAGTAGAGGGCAACGTTTTAAAGGTATAATTAAGCAAAATACACATAAAAAAATGTATAATAATTTCATAGGTGCGAGCAAAAGCCCTAGAGCGGCAATTAACGCAAGTTGCTTATAGTTTAAATCTTGCTCTTTTTTTGCAAAATGCAAAACTAAAGCAATATATAACAAGGCAGTAGCTAAAATGATGCAGTCATAGTTAAATGATGCTGCTAACTGCAAGCTCATAGGTAATAAAGCAACAACGGCGATAATCCTTTTAAAACTAGGCATTAACCAAATAGCAAGGCTAACAATTAGTGAGTAAACGATGATATTAAACAAACGTCCCAATAAAATAATTGTAATATAGTTAAAACCTATTATGCGCCCTAAAGTTAAGCCCAAAGCACTCCAAAGATGTAAAATTTTTGGGGCAGAACTTATTGTGTAGCTTTCAGCCTCTACAATAGTCGTATCCTCGGCCATGCCAAAAAGGTCATCGTATACTTTTTGGTAGCTAAAAACACTAACAGTATCAGCGAAATCAAGCTCGATATTATCAGAGGCCCGAAGGTCGATATCGGCAGTTTTTGCTATACCAAAAAATTTGTTTGAAAGCTCATATGCTGTGTGTATATGCACTTTTTCATCAGGTGCAACATATGGTGGCAATGCAAACATATAAAAAATACCAAGACAAACGCTAGCAATTAAAAATACTAAATGTATTTTTAATTTAAAAATAAACAATACGCAATATGTAATAGTGCAGGTAATTAACGCTAATATAACAAAAATTAAAAAACTAGTAGTAATAAAAGAGCCTGCAACATTGCGCACTATTGAAAACCCTACGGTTTGTTTAGTTTGTTCGCCATTTAAAGTATAAGGCATAAAATCTTCAACTTCGCCTTCACTCACCCAAACGCCAAGCTCACTTTCAGGGGTAGCTGGCACAAAGCTCAACACATAATAATATGTAGTAAGTTCAGTTGGTGTAATTTTTTCTGCAAAGGGTATATCATGGTAGGTGTTATCCAGTAAAGTTGTGGTATCTATGTTTGTGCTTTGCAGAGCGTTTCCGTTTGCATCCTCTAATGTTAAAGTTAAAGTACCGTAGCAAATTTTATCATAAATTGTAAAAATAAAACTGCCACCCTGTATAGGCTCAGCGGTTTGAAAAGGTTGGCGCAAGTTATAATCTGGCGAAATTGGCTCAGTTATAATGGAGTAATCTTCATTCATGCGCTCTACAACTAGGTTATCTGTTGCAGGGCGAACAGCGTCGACGTAAAGCCATGCAGCAACAACAAGCAAAATACTTAAAAAACAAGCAAGTGTAAAAAAATGTTTATATTTATATATTATAGTTTTTAATGTGTTTAAAAATTTCATCAATAGCCTCTTTTATATTGTGTAATAACCAATAAAAACATTATAAAAGTAAAACGTGATATTGTCAAATAATAAAGGTTAAAAACTGTGCGTGTTAATAAAAAGTATCATAATAAATTAAGATTAGCGAGCTGATTGTAATTTATTGTATTTTAAGGTGTAGATTTTTCGCAATTTTTTAGAGCAAAGCGAAGAAAAAATTACAGAAAAATCACACCTAGGGAAGTTTTTTATTATTTTTGCGATGCTGACACCGCAGTGGCGCTTTGAGCTTAGGCTCAAAGTTACTACAGCAAAAATACTAAAAAACTGTGCGTGTTAATAAAAAGTATCATAATAAATTAAGATTAGCGAGCTGATTGTATTTTAAGGCATTTTAAGGTATACTAACAAAGATTAAGATATTAGTATGTGTTTTTTGAAAGAGGTATTTAATGCGTTTTGGTCTGGCAGAAATTGTTATAATTTTTATAATAGCACTCATTTTAGTAGGGCCAAAAGTTTTTGCTGCAATTAATAGGGCAAAAGCTAATGCCTTGCGCCGTGCTGAAAAACAATCAATAGAACGTGCAAGGCAAATGCAAGCAGCCGCTATGGCAAGGCAGGCAAAATTTGCAAAAATAAAAATGATTGCGTACATAGTGTTAGGCGTATTTTTAGTATTAACAATAATATATTTTATATTTTGGCCAGTTGCAGTAGATGTTAAACCTTATAACTTGGCACAGCCTAGCGGCTTAACTGTTGAACAATTGCAAAGCGAAAATATAAATAGCGAGCAAATTTCAATTTTGCCATACGTTGCAAATACACCTATACAAATTTATGATGGTTGGGTTTATGTTTCAGCAGTAGGTGGCAAAATGTTACGCCTAAGAGAAAACGGCACAGGTTTAACCGAGCTATTTACAGCCAGTGGCGAAATTATGAGTTTTGATTTTGATACAAACGGTGATATTATATTTACGCAACTACAGTACGAAAACCAAACAGGCGCATTAATGAAAGCTTCTTTTGATGGACTTTCGATAAAACAGGAGGCGCTAGCAACTAATTTTTCAGGGCAAAACTTTGCGTATTTAACAGCTGTTACAGTTGCAAAAAATGGTGATATTTATTTTTGCAATGCAAGTGAGGTTTCAGCACTTGAGCTTGGCGCAGAGCATGCCCTGCGCACTGAATTATTAGCGCATACAAGCACAGGTGCAGTGTATCACTATGATGCAAAAACACAAAGCACTACACTAATGGCTTATAACCTATCGTTCCCATCAGGGCTTGCGCTAGATGAAGCAAACAAACTTTTATATGTAAGCGAGCTAACTGCGGCACAAATTTTAGCATTGCCACTTACAACAAATGAGCTTGATTTTACTGGTGTGCAAAATGCAGCAAATAGCAATAACCAAAACACTGTACAATCACCGCAAATTATTGCTGCTGGGCTTGGTGCGTATCCCACAGCGTTAAGTTATGAAAATGATTTACTGCAAGCAGAATTTTTAACAGAACAAATTGGCTGGTTAGAGGCATTATCAGAGCAAGTGTTTTTACGCAAGGTTATTTTGCGCTTGCCAAGTGGCACAGTAGCAAGGCTTATTAAACTAAATTAATTATATGCATTAGAAAGTGAAAATAAAAATGGAACAACAAACAACACAAAACTCGCAAGGTATGTCCACTGGTGTTTTGATAAAGCGCTTTTGGCCGTATGAAAAAAAGTATGCTAAAATTTTAATTTTTGATTTATTTTGCGCCTCGCTAACATGCCTTTGCGATATGGCATTACCGCTAATTTTACGCCAAATTACAAACTCGGCAATATCAACAGTTGCGCCTTTAACAATAGAGCTTATTTTAAAACTAGCGGCTATATATTTAGTGTTACGTTTAATAGATGCCGCCGCACAATACTATATGGCAGACCAAGGCCACGTTATGGGTGTTTATATAGAAACAGATATGCGCAAAGATGCCTTTGCACACTTACAACGCCTAGGACACACTTATTATTCAAATACAAAAATAGGGCAAATAATGGGGCGCATTACTAACGATTTATTTGACGTTACTGAGTTTGCACACCACTGCCCAGAAGAATTTTTTATAGCCGCTATAAAAATAATAGTTAGCTTTACAATTTTATCAAGTTATAGTTTGCCGTTAACATTACTACTGTTTTTATGCTTGCCAGTTATGGCAATTGTTTCAACAATTATTAACCGTAATTTACGTAAAGTTTTTAGGGCACAGCGCTCACAAATTGGCGAATTAAACGCACGTATTGAGGATAGCCTTTTAGGTGAGCGTGTAGTTAAAGCCTTTACAGGTGAAAAACTAGAAAATAAAAAGTTTGAAGAAGGCAACAATGCTTTTAAAGCCATTAAAAAGAAAAGCTATTTTTTCATGGCGAGTTTTCAGTGTTCCACACGTTTGTTTGATGGCTTGATGTATTTGGTAACTATATTAGGTGGCGGGTTATTCCTTGTATATGGTGCTATAAACGCAGGCGATTTAGTTGCGTTTATACTTTATGTTTCAACGCTTATCGCAACTATACGCCGTATTGTTGAGTTTGCAGAGCAATTTCAACGTGGTGTTACAGGCATAGAACGCTTTTTTGAAATAATGGATACACCCATTGAAATTACAGATGTAGAAAACGCAAAAGCTTTAAGCGTAACAAAAGGCGAAATAAACCTTAAAAATGTTAGTTTTGAATATCCAGACGATAACAACCGTGTTTTGCACGAGGTTAATTTGCAAATTAAAGCAGGTGAGCACCTTGCACTAGTTGGCCCATCAGGTGGTGGTAAAACTACACTTTGCAATTTAATACCACGTTTTTATGATGTAACAGATGGCTCAATTGAAATAGATGGGCAAGATATAAAAAATGTAACATTAAAAAGCTTGCGTGAGGCAATAGGTGTTGTGCAACAAGATGTTTATTTATTTAGTGGCACAGTGGCAGAAAACATTGCCTACGGCAAAGAAAACGCAAGCAAGGCCGAAATTGAAAAAGCTGCAAAAATGGCAGGCGCTGATAAATTTATAGAGGCTTTGCAAAATGGTTATGATACCTATATAGGCGAGCGTGGGGTTAAACTTTCCGGTGGGCAAAAACAGCGTATATCCATAGCACGTGTATTTTTAAAAGACCCTACTATTTTAATTTTAGATGAAGCCACAAGCGCACTAGATAACGAGAGCGAAATTATAGTAGGGCGCAGTTTAAAAACATTAGCAGAGGGGCGCACAACCTTAACAATTGCACACCGCTTAACAACAACTAAAGATGCTGACCGCATTTTAGTGCTAGGTGCAGATGGCATTTGCGAAGAGGGTAAGCACGAAGAATTGCTAGAGAAAAAAGGTATTTACTACCGCCTATGGCACCAAATACCAAGTGGCGAAACTTTGTAAAAAATAAACTGCAAAATAAACGAGTGCTTTATAAATTATAAAAACAATTAGTTGAAATAAAGCTAGTGCTAAAATTAATAAGTAAAAGCATTTTAAAACCAGTAATTAACAAAAAAAGCAATGCGAAGATTTTTCGCATTGCTTTTTTTAATACTATTTAATTGTGATTAATAAGCGCCTTTTGAGTATGTTACCTCATAGCTATGAGTGTAAATTTCAAAAACAATACCAAATGGATCTTCAACGTAGCACATTTTATATGGTTTTTCGTTAGGATAATATTCCTTAATTGGCATGCGTTGTTTACCGCCATGCGCAACTATTTTTGCTATCATGCCCTCGATGTCAGGGTCTTGTACTGAAAAATGGAATAAACCTGTGTTTTTAAACTCAAACGGTTGTTTTTGTTTATCGTTATCAGCAAACTCGAATAACTCTATACCTATTGCGTTAGATGTTACCATGTGCGCAATTTTAAAATCACCGTGGCCTTTGCCAAATACTTCCTCACACATTATGCCTATTGCTGATGTGTTTTCTTCCTTAATAACGGATGGTTGCATTACAACATACCAGCCCATTACCTCACTATAAAATTTTAATGCCTGCTCTAAATTAGGCACAGACAAACCAATGTGCGAAAATGCTCTTGGATAACTCATTTTTATTACCTCCTATTTGTTAAATGTTATAAATATTTTGATTGTTTAGCAAAATTATTTTGGCTATGTATTGATTATAATAACATATAACAAATAAAGCAATAACGTACTTTTTTGTACCTATATATAATATATAATTAATGTCTGTGATATAATTCAGTTTAAATTTTAAGATATAATTTATCAGTTAATTATCTTCAAGCACTATATTGTTTTGGCCCGCATATTCTTTCGAAAAACTGCAAAAGCCCTCTACAAGTGGTATAAGCCCCTTATACTCGGTCGAAAGCGTATAAACCACGTTTAGTGGTTTTTCGCATACAACGGTACGTATGAGTATTTTGCTTTGTTCCAGCTCTTTTAATTGGGTAACTAGCATTTTATGTGTTATATCTGGTATACCTTTTTGCAAGAGCGAAAATCTATTATCCCCATTTAGTATATGCCATAAAATGCGCATTTTCCACTTACCGCCTAGTAAATCCATAGATAAAAGTAATGCGCAAGTATATTGTTTTTTTATTTTCATAATTTCACCTTGTATTATAAAAATAGCGTTTATTAAATTATATCACAAAATTGGAATGACTGTAAATATAATAATGTCTGTTTGCTTAATTTCGCTTAATTTAAGATTAGTACTAAAAATATGGTTTTGTTTAAAATGCTAAAAATTTTTTTAAAAAACTAATACAATTATTAACTATTATATTTTCATGAATAGATAATTTTTTGTGAGTGTTCACAGAAAATTCATTGTTGCATTGACAACACAGTAAGTATGTGCTAACTTT
>CAYJJL010000099.1:0-7787 GCA_964370455.1 uncultured Faecalibacterium sp. | reverse complement strand
ATGACGGTGGCCCTGATACTATTGTTAATTTCATTAAAGTTCAACCCTTCCTAAAAATAAATTTTCAAGATTTGCTATAAGCTCACCTATGTTATTTTTCATTAAAAAATCAAATCCACAGAACATGAATTTTTTATCTGCGCTCAAATTATTTTCAACACCCATCACCGAAGATGGAAATTTGCCATTTGCAGATAATACAGAACCTATTTCTTTTGATGCTAAAAAATCTATAATTTGCCTGCTTTTTTCGATATTATCTTTTTTAGCTATCAAAAATATAGGGCTTGCAACCGCACCATCTTCTGGCCAAATGGCTACCATATCATCATTTTCTTTGAGCATGCTCGCAAAAAAGTATGGTGCTATTGAAACAAGCGGTGTTTGATTTTGCACAGAATTTTTTACCATTTGAGCAGGATGCATATTTTTTGATGTTGCTTTACCTAGCTTTCTTACACCTTCTGCGCCGTATTTATAATATATATTTAATAACACAGCATTAAATATATCTAAATCTTGCATGGGTACAGCAACTTCGCCAACATAGCTTTTATCAAATAAATCTTGCCATGTGCGTTGTATTTTTCTATCACCTAACAATTTTTTGTTAACTATAAAAACTGCTGGCACAACACCTAAAATAGTGTAAATATTGTTATCATCTTTAAAATTAACGCTTTCGTTTATAAAATCCTTGTTATAGGTATGTTCTATCTCTGCAAACATACCTTCTTTTACAAACTTACCTATTTTATCCCTATCAAAAAATAAACCAAAGCCAGCAGATAAATAAACATCGGCTAAATTTTGTTTTTCAGCTGTTTCTTTAATCAGCCAATCAAGCCCTGTGCTTGCTGCTGGTAAAGTATAATCCACATTTACATCTTGTGTTGCAATGTAATTGTTAATTTTATCTAGCAATGGTATGCGTATAGGGCAGGGTAAAATGCCTTTTACAACAATTTTATCTTTACTGTTTTTTGTTATTGCAAGGTTCATAGCTAAAACTATTTCTGATAAATCTATTTTCCTTGTTTCGCAAATTGTTTTTAGCGTCATCGTTTTGCCAATTGTTTGCCTAATTGTTTTATTTTGTAGTTTTTCAAAACCGTAATCAACCAAAACATTTATAGTTTCAGGGTAAGTTTCTGTGATGTTAAAAATTGTATCTGCTGTATTAAAAAAATTTTGCATAATATACCTCTTATATATTTATTAATTTTATTTTTAATTCGTTTTTTTAATTATACAACAAAAACGAGTGTTTTGCAGTAACATATGTTACAATATTAATTATTTTTTTTAAAACTAAAAAATATGGTACAACATAAATTTGTTGCACCATATTTTTATATTAGTTATTTATATTATTATAGCGTTTTATGCATTTTTTATAGCAAAATAATCTTCCATTTTTATATATTCGCCTTTATAGCAAAAACGTGCGGTGCCTCTGCCCTCTTTTTTAACACAGTACATAGCAGTATCCGCAAGGTGAAAAATTTCTTTTGCAGTGCTTGCATCTAGTGGGTAATGTGCTGCACCTATGCTACAACCACAGCCCATATCAGTGCCGTTGTAGTTATAACGTTTTCTAAAAATTACAAATAAATCTTTTATTATGTTTTTTAAAGTTTCTATCGAGTTATTATCTTTTAAAAGTACAACAAACTCATCTCCGCCTTGCCTATATGCTTTCATATCATCTGTGCAAATTTCTTTTAAATCCTGCGCTATACCTTTTAAAAGCACATCACCAGCATCATGTCCTAAAGTATCGTTGACACTTTTAAAGCCATCTAAATCGCAAAATAGCACATACCATTTATCACCAAATTTAGTTTTATCTTCAATAAATAGTTGTATATCATCGTGCAAACTTCTACGGTTTGCCAACCCTGTTAAATGGTCATATTGCGCTAGTTGTTCAATAAGCAGTTTGTTGCGTTTACTTTCTGTTATATCTATACTTGCCACTAAATGCGCAACACGCCCATCTGTCCACGGAAACGAAGAGCTCAACACCCTAAACCATGATTTATCAAAAGGCCGTTCGTAATCCCATTGATACGTTTTATTTAAGTTGCCGTTTTCATCAAGTAGCTTAGGCTGTGGGCAAAATATGCATGGTTCTGTTTTATCGTCAAAGATAGCTTGCCAGCATTTTTTGCCTTTCATATTTTCAACACCGCCATAGGGCGCTGCCATTGATTTATTTACATATAAAATATCATGTGTATAGTAATCATTAACGTAAATATCTATACCTATATGATCAAGCACGTTGCTAAGCGCTTCTTCTGTGTTTTTAAAACCAACTTGAAACATTTCTATCTTAACAATATTTGCTAGCATATTAAGCAGTGCGCATGCTTTTTCTAAGCTTGCTTTTGCATTACGCGGTGTTTTTCTGCGGTCGCTTAAACCTACAAATCCTGCAAGTTCATAGTTTTGGTTAAGTATAGGTATAAATACAATGATGTTAACGTTTAACATCTCTGTTAATTTTGTTTCAAGTTCTGTTTTGGTTTTATCGCCTGCACATATAATATATCTTTTTGAGCAAAGCTCGCTATATAGCTCAAGCCCTAGTGCTTTTTTAACATCAATTGTATCTAAAAAAGGGTTAATAGTTGTTGCTTCATAGTATTCCTTTTTACAAAACTTACCATCGCTTTTAAACTCATATATAAAAGCGTGCGATATATCAAAAAAATTACACACATCTTTTAAAAAACCATATTTCGATATATTATCGTTGATTATATTTAATTTTTCGATCATTGACTGAAAATATTCTTCAGTTTCGTTAAACATTTCGCCTCCTGCCATAAATTTATAATTGCACAGGTGTAAAAAACACCTATGCAAAATAATTAGATTAATAATTTAAATGTCTTCTAGTGGCATCGGTTTACAAAATAAATATCCTTGCGAATAATCAACGCCATATTGGTCAAGCACAACTTGTATTTCCTCGTTTTCAACAAATTCAGCAATTGTTTTATCACCAATTAACTCTGCCATAAAACAAATAGACCTTAATATTATAACATTATTCTCAGAGTGTGCAATATCCTTTATAATTGTACCATCTATTTTTATAAACGCAGGCGAAAGCGAAATTATAGTTGTATATGTAGCATACCCTGAGCCAAAGTCATCTACTGAAATTTTACAACCAAATGTACGTACTTTTTCTACAAATTCAAAAAGCATTTCATCTAGGTAATTTTCTGTTTCAACAAATTCAATAACTATATTGTGTGAGTTTTCGTACTTGCTAAGTTGCCTATAAAACCAATTTCTAAAGGATTCGCTAGCTATATCATACGCTGAAATATTTAACGAAAGTTGTTCTGGTCTATCTTTAAATTCTTTTAACGATCGTGTAATCATAACTTGGCTTAAACGGTTGTATATTTTATATTTTTTAGCTACATCTAAAAAAACACCAGGCGGATACTCTTTACCATCTGCATCCATTATACGCATAAGCGCTTCAAATTTATCTATCTCACCAGTTTTATTATTACGTATGCCTTGGTAGTATGGTACAACACGGTTGCCTTCCATCGCAAAATTAATTAAATCTAGTATCTTTGCATCCTGTTTAACTGTACTAACTAAATCTAACACATCTGGTGTAATAATAAAATTTTCATCAGTATTTTTTGCATTTAAAAACGCATGCAGTGCACGTTCAATCAATCTATCCTCTTGTAACACAACCGCAAAGCGTGAAACACCGCTAACCTCAACTTGTGCAGAAGAAGCAGACTCAAACTGTTCATAAATCTTTTTCATTAATGCATCAAAATCTTCAGCTGGCATAGTTTTACACCCTGCTAAAACAACCCTGTTGTAGTTATAAGAGTATAAATAGATTTTATCCGCAAGGCCTAAATACTCAAGCCCAACTTGTACATTTTGCAAAACATCTTTACAACCAGCATAATAAACA
Source organism: uncultured Faecalibacterium sp. (assembly GCA_964370455.1). Taxonomy (GTDB): domain Bacteria; phylum Bacillota; class Clostridia; order Oscillospirales; family Ruminococcaceae; genus Faecalibacterium. The sequence goes on along the minus strand of CAYJJL010000099.1, from coordinate 3,820 downwards.
TCCTCGCCATATGCTGCGATAGAAAGGTCAGCATTAACAACCTCTGTCATGCAAAGTTTATTAAAACCAAGTTCCTTTAAATCTTTATGAAACTTTACGGAATTTGCTACACCTAAGTTTATATCCGTATACAAATCGTTAATTGCCATATATATTTCCCTTTTGCTTTATAATCGCTACTAATCCATATAATTAATCAGCATTATTAAACTACTTACCTATCTTATTATATACCTTTTTTCAACAAATTACAACACCCATAACATTAAACTTTTTATTAAAAATGTAATAATTTTTTAACACTTACTAAAAGGCGTAAAAAAACATAGCACATTTTCTAAAAAAATGTGCTATGTTGTTACTTTTTATCAAATTCCCAACTAATTAAAACTATTGATTTATTATGTTTAATCGCAACAATTTTAACCATTTCTAAGCTTTAAAAACAAGCTTTTTCAAACATATAATTATAAGATATTTTTGTTTGCCTTACATTGTAATTTTGTGATAAACTTTTTTACCCTTTTTAAGCACTATACCTTTGGTTAATTGCTCTGCATTAAAGCTAGTAGTTGCATCCGTTACTTTTTCGCCATCTATTGAAAGCCCACCTTGTGTTATAACACGGCGTGCTTCGCCGTTAGAGGCTGTTAAACCCGCTTTAACCATCAAAACTAACAAACCAATGCTACCGTCTTGCAAATCAGCATCTGTGATAACTGTAGTTGGCATATTTGCTTCATCTGCTTGGCCACTAAAAAGTGCACGTGCTGTTGTTTGTGCTTTTGCAGCTTCTTCTTCGCCGTGTATTAGTGTTGTTAGCTCCCATGCTAAAATCTCTTTTGCTTTGTTTAGCTGTTCGCCTTGCCAATCATCCATAGTATTAATTTCTTCAACTGGTAGGAAGGTTAGCATACGTATGCATTTTAATACGTCTGCATCACCAACATTGCGCCAGTATTGGTAAAACTCAAAAGGAGAAGTTTTGTTAGGGTCTAACCAAACTGCACCACTTTGTGTTTTACCCATTTTTTTACCCTCACTGTTAAGCAAAAGGGTAATTGTCATCGCACAAGCGTTTTTACCTAATTTTTTACGTATTAACTCTGTGCCGCCTAGCATGTTTGACCATTGATCATCACCGCCAAATTGCATATTGCAACCGTAATGCTTAAATAAGTGATAAAAATCGTAGCTTTGCATTATCATGTAGTTAAACTCAAAAAATGAAAGCCCTTTTTCCATGCGTTGCTTGTAGCACTCAGCGCTTAACATTTTATTAACTGAAAAACAAGCACCCACTTCACGCAATAGTTCGATATAGTTTAACTCTAAAAGCCAATCCGCATTGTTTACCATTTGAGCCTTGCCCTCGCCAAACTCAATAAAACGGCTCATTTGCTCTTTAAACCTATCACAGTTGTGCTGTATAGTTTCAGGTGTCATCATAAGGCGCATATCTTGCCTGCCTGATGGGTCGCCAACCATGCCTGTGCCACCACCAATAAGTGCAATAGGTTTGTTACCAGCCATTTGTAGGCGTTTCATTAAGCAAAGCGCCATAAAGTGACCAACGTGTAAGCTATCAGCTGTTGGGTCAAAGCCTATATAAAATGTAGCCTTACCAGCATTGATAAGTTCTTTGATTTCGTCTTCATCTGTCACTTGAGCAATAAGCCCACGCGCAACGAGTTCTTCGTATAAAGTCATAGTTACCTCCTGTTAATTCGGGCAAAAGACGCAAAACGCCCTCTGCCAAGTTAAAATTGGCAGAGGGCGACTAAATTCGCGGTACCACCTCTGTTTACTATCCCCTCACGGAAATAGCCTTAAGAGTGCAAACACACTCACACGTTTTTAACGCTCGCACGCGGCACAGCCTACTAAATATTGTTCAGCTTACAGCTCAAAGATGTATTCCATTTGTTTTTTGTAGCTTTTTGCACCAACCAAAGCCCTCTCTAAACAAAAATCGCAAATGTACTCGTTCTTATCATCGCTTTTAATATAGATATTATAGTGTAAATTTATAAAACTGTCAAGACTAAGCTATAATTGGTTAACTAAGCCTTGATAAATCACTTTAAATTTAGCTACAAAGCTTACCTATTAAATGTTTACTTCTAGCATTTCTCTAGCATTTGCAAGTGCTGTTTCGCTTATATTATCACCAGAAATTAAACTTGCCAAAGCGTTTACACGCCCCTCACCTATTAAAGGTTTTATCTCTGTATATGTGCGCTCATTTGCAACATTTTTTTGTATCAACAAATGACAATTTGCTTGTGCTGCTATTTGCGCTGTGTGTGTTATGCAAAGTATTTGGTGGCTGTTAGCATTTTGTTTTAACGCTAAGCCAATTTTACCAGCTGCTTTACCTGAAACACCTGTATCAATTTCATCATAAATAATAGTCGGTATAGCGTCTTTATCTGCCATTGCGCTTTTTATTGCAAGCATTATACGGCTAAGCTCACCACCAGAGGCTATTTTAGCCATAGGTTTTGGCGCTTCGCCTGGGTTTGTTGAAATATAAAACTCAATAGTATCTTGCCCTGCACTTGCAAGTGGCCCACGTTTGTGCTCTAAACTAAGGTGTACACCTGGCATATTCAAAAATGCTAACGCATCTGCTATTTTACTTTGTAAGTCAGCAAAAGCTTTTAAACGTGTTTGTGTTAATTGCTCGGCTTTTTCTCTCGCTTTTACATACAACTTCTGTTTTTGCTCTTGCAATTGTTCAATATGCTCACCAGAAAATTGCATGCGTGAAAGTTCGCTGCGTGCCTCCTCGCAAAACTCTAAAATGCGTGATATACTCTCGCCATATTTACGTTTTAGCTTGTAAATTAAATCTAGGCGTTCCTCAATTTCATCAAGTTCAGTATCTCCACCTTCATATTGCTGTGTATCACCTGCTAGTTCAGTGGCTAAATCTTTTGCGCTGTAGTAAATCTCTGAAAGTCGGCTAGCTTTATCTTGCAAGCTTGGGTCAAGCTCTGCTGCGTTTTCAAGCGCACTGGAAGCCTCGCCTAATAAATCGCAAATCGTGCTTTCCTCCATGCCTGAGAGCAAGCCATAACTGCGCTCAATATTTTGGCGTATAGCCGCTGCATTTGATAAAACTGCACTGCGTGCAACTAAAAAATCCTCTTCCTCTTGGGTTAGGCGTGCGTCGTCAATTTCACTTACTTGATATGTCAATAGTTCAATTTTACGTGCTTTTTCAGTTTCATCAGTAACAAATGAATCTAACTCTCTTTTTATACGTATAAGCTCCCTATAAAGCGCATAATATTCAGCGTGTTTGTCCGCATTTTGTGCATAGGTATCAAGCACACCTAAATGTTTTGCAGGGTTAGTAAGCCCTACTGAATCATGCTGGCCATGTATGGCAACTAGTCCATCGCATATTTCTCGTAAAATGGTAGCAGTTGCTGGCATACCATTTATACGACAACTGCTTTTGCCCTCTTTTGAAATTTCACGAGTGAGCAAAAGTGCATCTTCTCTAGCGTAGCCAGCATCTTCAAGTTTATCTAAAACAATGGGCGGAATATCCTCAAAAGCGGCACGAATAATTGCTTTTTGTGCACCAGTGCGCACTAAATCCCTAGAGGCACGGTTGCCTAGTATAGCATTGATAGAATCAATTAATATCGATTTACCAGCACCTGTTTCGCCTGTTAGTACGTTGAAACCGTTTTCAAAACGCACATCGGCTTTTTCAATAACTGCAACATTTTCTTTTTGTAAGCCTGTCAACATCTCTCATATCCTCTCTCTGATAACATCTTTATATATTTTTGTCAATCAAAAA
>CAYJJL010000098.1:0-7869 GCA_964370455.1 uncultured Faecalibacterium sp. | reverse complement strand
ATGTGCCTTTTAAATATAAAGGTAAAAGCGATTTTGAGTTTGATTATTTAGTGGTAGGTGATAGCATAGGCGGAAATATGGTAAAAGCACCCATTTTTTGTTATAGTGCAAGCCATAAAATTTGCGCTGAGGGTGAAAAACTAGCAAATGTAAGAGAACCATATTTTAACAGAACATATGAAAGCTATTGCTCGCACGCAAACACGCCTTATTGTGAAGTTGATGCAAATTACCCTGCAGCGATTAAAAACGAAAACGTTATATATCTTGCACATGAAATAGGTAGCATATACATAGATTACGGCAGTGCCTATCATAGAAGATATTTTTTAAATGTATTGCGTAAACTGTATACTGAGGCAGACCAAGCGGCCATTATAAATGCACCAACTGCGTTGCGATTGCGATATGTTAAGCAAAACGAGCGCTATATGTTGCACTTATTATACGCCTTACCAATGCAAAGAGGCGCTGTAAGTGTGCTTGAAGATTTCCCATCGCTTTATAATACAAATGTGAAAATTAAAGCTGAAAAAACAATTACATCTGTGCGCATGGAACCACAAGGCGAGTGCTTGCAATTTACACAAAGTGGCAAAGATATAAGTTTTGTTGTACCAGAATTTTCATTACATCAGTTAATAGTAGTTGAGTAATATTAACTGCTACTTGTACAAATTAAAAATTAAGAAAGCGCCCATATAAAACCAAAAATTTTAAGGTTATATATGGGCGCTACTGTTTTAACTTATTAGTGATTGTTTTTTTGTTTTAGTGCGTTGTTTAAATCTTCAGTTTGGCGCTTTGCTACTAACCACATAATTATATAGATTAATATATATGATAAAGTAAAGCAGATAAAAACACTTACTAAATATTCAGTATAAAAAATATACACGTTTATGCTAGTTATTGCTAGGCATGCTAAATAGTGTATAGCGCTGATGCAAAGTTGGTTAAGTGATTTTATCTCAAAAATCATGCTAGACATACCATAAAGTGCAGAAGCTATTAACCATGCTAGATACTGGCTTGTAATTTCGTTTAAGCCTAAAAATGTTATTGAAAACAACACGGTGCAAATAAAACCGAAAGCTAAGCCTGTGGATATATATTTAATAGTTTTCATTTTTTAACCCTCCAAAATAGAATTTCTAAAAGCTTTCATATAAAAGCGTGAAACAATTAGTTGCTCTCCATTAGTGATATTAACTGTGTAGTTGCCACTAAACTCTGCGGCGAGCGATTTTACATGCTTTACATTAACAAGTGTGCTTTTATTTATTTGCGCTATGCCTTGTTTTTTGTAAAGTGCAGATATTTCGCCTAACGTGTGTTTACATATATATTTGCCTTTAGCAGTTATTGCAAAGCTTTTTCTATCTATTATTTCAAAATAGTGTACCTCAGTAATATCAGCAAATATTTCTGTTTCGGTATCATACAACACAATTTTTGATGAAACACTGCTGTTATTAAGCAGAGCTATAATTTGTTGCACTTCATTGGTGGCGACATTACCTTTAATAATTATTTCAGTTTCGATATCATCTAAATGCTGTAAAGTGATTTTCATTATATACTCCTTATTAAATTTGCATTGCTAGCTTTTGCTTGTTTAAATATTATCATAAAATAATTGTGCTGTCAGCATTTATTGCGTGAGTGGTAGTTTTTTGTGTTTAAGTAGTATTAAAAAATATAAAAGGGTGTATTTTGTACCGTTCCCCTAGTTGTTAGACTTAAAATCTAACACTTGGGAGAACAGTACATTAAAATACACCCTTATATTTTATATAAAATTAATGTTATTGAGCAAAGTTGATTACAACCATTATTGGTTTAGGTTAAATGTAGATTGTAAAAAGTACAGGTGTTAAAATTAGTCTAAATCCACACCGCATACCTTTAAATGTTTTTTAAGCGAGCTTGCATTACCACGCATGTGTATACCAGTTATATCTAAATCGCAAGCGGCTTTAACATTAGCCAAGGTATCATCTATAAAGATACATTCATTAGCGTTTAGCTCGTATTTATCCAGTATTGCGTTATATATGCGTTCGTCTGGTTTGTTAACACCAACCTCGTATGAGCAAACACCACCGTCAAAATCTGGGAAAAACGCATGCGAGGCTAAAAATGCAAAAACATCAACGGGTATATTACTTAAGTAGTAAATATTATAGCCGTTCTTTTTAAGTCTATTTGCAAGCTTAACAATATACATACGTGGCTCAAGTATGCTAAACCATGTTTCAATAGCTTCTTCTACTTCAAAAAGGCAATCTTGATTTGCAGCTTCTTTAAGCATAATGATATTGCCTTCTTCACGTGTTAGTAGCCCACTATCCATATCTTTCCATGTTTGACTACCAAAAACAATGTTATAAACCTTGTTTTCCATTTTTTCATTCATTAATTTTTCCATTAAAAAATTACGAGGGTTAAATTTTACAATAACACCGCCAAGGTCAAAAATAATATTTTTATACATAGCTATTTTTCCTTTTACTTTAATATATTACAAAAATGATTATAGATAAAAGAACAAACACTATCTATGGTAGAATTAAACACTTAAATCCTTTAAATTTATACTTATATATTATACAATAAATTTAATATAATATCAAATAAAAAACAGCATATTCTGCACCCAAGTAGGGGAGAATATGCTGTTTATAATTTTATTTAAAGCAAATATTAAATAATAAGGTTACATTGCTGTAAAATTATTATTTTACCATGCCTGCAACTTCAGATGCGAAATCGCTTTCAACTTTTTCAATGCCTTCGCCTTTTTGGAAACGAGCAAATTTAACGATAGTGATATCGCCACCAAGCTCTTTACCAACGTTTTGAGCATGTTTCTCAACAGAAACTTTGTCATCTTTAACGAAAGGTTGGTCAACAAGGCAGATGTCTTTAAAGAATTTATTGATTTTACCAGAAATCATTTTTTCTTTAACTTCAGCTGGTTTGTTTGCATTTTTAGGATCAGCATCCATTTGAGCAAGTAATATTTCTTTTTCTTTTGCTACTGTTTCAGCAGGTACTTCATCTTGGCGAACATAGCTTGGGTTTACAGCTGCGATTTGCATAGCAACATCACGGCCAAAAGCTGTGAATTCTTCTTTAGAAGCAACGTCGTCTGTTGTATCAAAGCCAACAAGAACAGCGTGTGTGCCACCACCGTGAACATAAGCTGCACAAGGGCCTTCGTAACGAGCAAAACGACGAACTTTGATGTTTTCTTTAATAACTAAGATTAGGTTTTTAATAGCATCATCAACGGTGCCTTCACCCATTTTGCATTGCATTAATGCATCAACATCAGCTGGGTTTTGTTCCATAACAACCTTAGCTGCATCTTTAACAAATTCAACGAATTTGTCATTTTTAGCAACAAAGTCTGTTTCAGCGTTAACTTCTATAACAACACCAATTTTGCATTTTGCGCAGTAATCAGCATAAACCATGCCATCAGCAGCAACACGGTCAGCTTTTTTTGCAGCTGTTGCAAGGCCACGCTCACGTAGTAGCTCAACTGCTTTGGCAAAATCGCCCTCAGCGTCTGTAAGTGCTTTTTTGCACTCCATCATGCCACAGTCTGTTTGTTTACGTAACTCCATTACGTCTTTTGCAGAAATAGCCATATTAAAATCTCCTTTAATAGTAATTAATAAGTTAAAATTAAGCTTCAGCAGCTACTTCAGCCACAGCGTCAGTGCCTTGTTTACCTTCAAGAACAGCGTCAGCCATAGCGCCAGCAATTAATTTAACTGCGCGGATAGCATCGTCGTTACCAGGGATAACATAATCAATTTCATCAGGGTTGCAGTTTGTATCAACAATAGCAACGATAGGAATGTTTAGTTTGCGTGCTTCAAGCACAGCAATGCGCTCTTTGTGTGGGTCAACGATGAACAAAGCTTTAGGTAGTGCGCGCATTTCTTTAACGCCGCCTAAGTATTTGTCTAGTTTTTCCATCTCAAGCTCTAGTTTAGCAACTTCTTTTTTAGGTAGTAAGTCAAAAGTGCCATCAGCTTGCATTTTTTGTAGTTTGTCCATGCGGTCAATACGTTTACGTATTGTGCGGAAGTTTGTCATCATGCCGCCTAACCAACGAGCGTTAACAAAGTGCATGCCGCAACGAATTGCTTCGTTTTTAACGGAATCTTGAGCTTGTTTTTTAGTACCAACAAATAGTACTTCGCCGCCGTCAGCTGCTACAGATTTAACAAAGTTGTAAGCATCATCAAGTTTTTTAACTGTTTTTTGTAGGTCGATGATGTAGATGCCGTTGCGCTCGGTGAAGATATACTTCGCCATTTTTGGGTTCCAACGACGTGTTTGATGTCCAAAGTGAACACCTGCTTAGAGAAGTTGTTTCATAGAAACTACTGCCATAATAAAAGTCCTCCAGTTTGTTTTTCCTCCGTACACCGTGATTTTTATGCGTATCGGACGCAATAAAAACTGCCCCAAACCCTAAAAAAGGGCACAAAAAGGCATAGTGATACGTGTGTATTACCGAAATAATATAACATATTATTGCCCATAATGCAAGTGTTTTTTACAATTTAAAGTGATTTTTTAAAAGTTTTTTTATTAATTGCTAATGCTTTAAAAAAGTGTATTTTTTGCAGTTACTTTTACGAGCTGCAAAAAACCGCCAAACTAAATATTAGTATGGCGGTTATATTGGTAATTTTATGTGTCCTCGTTTGTCATCATAGTATCCCTCAAACGCATATATGCTTCTTTTTCTTGTGGTTTAAAGCCTACATTATCGTTTGAATCATAAATAGTAAATGTGTTTTTGCCAATGCTCTTTGAGTGATACATTGAAATATCTGCTGCATCATATAATGCCTCAAAATGCGTGCCGTCCTTTGGTGCAACGCTTATGCCAACACTACACGAAATTTCAATATCAACGCCATTTTCAGCGTGGTAGGTTTTATTTAAATCACTACAAATTTGATAAGCTTTCTTTTTGATAAGTGATTCCTTTGTTGTGCCAGATAAAAATACTAAAAATTCATCGCCACCAACACGGCTAACTATATCATGAGTTCTAAAAATAGCTGTTGTTTTGGCGTAAATTTCTTTTAATACTTTATCGCCAGCAGAGTGCCCCATGTTATCGTTAATACCTTTAAAATTATCAAGGTCAAACATATATAATGTACCACAACCGCCATTGTCAAGGTACTCTTGCACTTTTGTGGCAAAAGCCGCCCTGTTGTAAGAGCCAGTTAGAGGGTCTGTTTCGGCTTGTTTCTTTAAAGATAGTTCGGCTTGTTTTTCTTCATCAATTTCATCTATAGTAAAAAGCGAAAAAACTTCTTGCGAGTTAGGTTGTAGCCTTGTGTTAATGCGCATTCTGTACCATAAATAATCATCAGATGCACTAACGACAGCGCTGTGGACATCATCGCTTTGTATTTTTTTTGAGCGAAATTCAAGCAGTTTTTCACTATATCCGTTTTGTAAATCTGCCATTAATGATTGTGAGTTTATTTTTTGTATTATGTGTACATCGTCAGGGTGCGTAAATGCCTGTGTTTGGATAGTTAAAAAATCAGCTAAACCTGGTAAATGTGAGATTTCTCTATCGTTTGAGTTTATAAGCAACCTAACGATTTTATCTTGTGTACAGTTAACTTCTATAATAACCTCTGCAAAACTAAAAACAGCAGATGCAAACGATTGGTCTTGGTCGATTTTAGTTTCAAGCTCCTTTGTTTTTTCTTTGTAAATACCGAGGTTGAATATTTGTATTAATAAAAATAGCATTATATATAAGAAAGCTAGTGCAAAAATTGCAATAGAAATTTCTTGCACGGCTAAAATTACAGAAAAATAATCAACTAAGAACATATGCGAGTTAAAAACAAGGAAAAAACTTATTATAATGGCTAGGGATAAAAGCCCAGTGTAAAAATCTTTATCATCCATTATGCGTTTTACTACTTTTAATGGCATTAGTTTTATAAACAAGGTTAGAGTTATAAGTTGCGCTAAAAAAGAGGCTAAATTAACAAGGGGATAAAGAGATTTATCTGTAAAAATTTCATACATGGATATGTTTAGAGCAAGAGAGCTAGAGGCAAATATAATTGCTCTTAAAACAAATAAATGTATAAGCGAGCCTAAACCTACACCAAGTGTTGAGCTTGGTGGGCCTTTAAACAAAATAAAAATTTCACTAAGCAAAAAGACAGTGCAAATTAAATAGTGAACCATAGGACTTTCGTAAAATGTATTTAAAAAAAACGAACCTATAGCACCATTCATAAGGCAACAAATAAAAATTGATGCTTTATTGAAGCGCAATTCATAATCAAGCTTTGAGCATAGCAAAAAGTTTAAAAACGAATGAAAAAATATTGTAGCAAAGGAAATGCCGTAATACGATAACCCCAAAATATCACCCCCGATGGTTGATGGAGTTTGTTTATATAAATGTAAAAAGTAGCTTAAATAAAGTTACTTGTAAAAACAAGGTGAAATATAAAGTGTCACAAAATTAGTTGACTAAAAATATATAGATATAGATACAACAAATTAATAACAGCTCGCTAATTTTAATATATTATCGTGCTTTTTATTAACACGCCCAGTTTTTTATTATTTTTGCTGTAGTAACTTTGAGCCTAAGCTCAAAGCGCCACTGCGGTGTCAGCATCGCAAAAACAATAAAAAACTTACCTAGGTATGATTTTTCTGCGAATTTTTCTTCGCTTCGCTCTAAAAATTGCGAAAAATCTATACCTATTTATAATTATACATTATTTCAGCAAAAAACCCAATAGTGTTTTTAATGTTTTTATAAAAATATAACTAAATTTTGCATTTTAATAAAGGACAGGCAAGTTTTTGTGCAAATTTGTATATAAATTAACTATATATTAAAATATTTAGGGAGGGTAACACATGACATTTACAGAAATTTGTAATAAAGAAGTTGTTCAGGTAGAATCCGGTATATGCCTTGGCAAGGTGGATGATTTAATATTAGACCCCAATACAGCTGAAATTTTAGCCTTTGTAATGTTAGGCAGGCCTAAGCTTTTTGGGTTACTAGGCAGGGAAGAGGCTTTTCAGGTGCCTTTTAATGATATAGTAAAGTTTGGTATTGATGCATTGCTAATAAACACACCTTTGCCTGTGCAAACAGGTAAAAAGAAAAAGAATATACTGCAATTTTTACAAGAAATTTTTTAAAAAATCGAAGTTCACTATGCTTTTTTGTGTTTTTGCTTACATTTTTATAAAAATGCAAGGTTTTATATAAAAGTTGAAACTTTGTGGCAAGTTGAAAGAAAAAGCACGTTTCAACAATGTTTTAGCTGGTAAAAGTAAGTTTTTTGCATGTGTGCTCTTTGTGTTTTTGTTGGTGGTTATTATTAGTAATATGTATCACTTTGTAATAGTTTTGTTTATTTTGAGATTTTTTGTAAAATGTGTTGACAAGCCTTTGTTGAAGTGGTATAATCATCTAGCACTCAAACGAGAGCAAACAAAAATAATATATCGCGGAGTGGAGCAGTCTGGCAGCTCGTTGGGCTCATAACCCAAAGGTCGTAGGTTCAAATCCTGCCTCCGCAACTTTTAAACCTTGCAAATATTTGCAAGGTTTTTTTATTTTTTTAACAGGAAAACGATGTTCTTTAACAAAAAGCTATATTTAAATAAATTACATACGCAAAAATAGGAAGAAAAAAATTTTTAGCTGTGGTATAATTATAAAAATCTAAAAATCTAAAAATCTAAAAATCTAAAAATCTAAAAATCTAAAAATCTAAAAATCTAAAAATCTAAAAATCTAAAAATCTAAAAATCTAAAAATCTAAAAAT
>CAYJJL010000097.1:0-7949 GCA_964370455.1 uncultured Faecalibacterium sp. | reverse complement strand
GAGTGTAATGAATAATAAAACTAAGCATAACGAAAAAAAATACGACATATCAGTTATTATTCCTATATATAATACTGAGGATTATATAAGTGATTGTGTAAGTTCTGTCTTAGAGCAAACAGGCAGAGCAAGCGTTGAAATAATACTTGTGAATGACGGCTCAAAAGATAATAGCTTACAAATCTGCCAAAAATTTGCAAGCGATTATGAAAATATAATTGTAGTCAATCAAGAAAACTCTGGTGCTTCAATGGCGAGAAATGCAGGTTTTAAAATTGCTAGTGGCGATTTTATTTTGTTTTTAGATGGTGATGATTACTACTTACCTGTTTATAAAGATGATACTCGAACTTGTGCTTTAGTAGATTTGTTGTGTTTGGCAAAGCAAAAAAACATTGATGTGTTATCCTTTAATTACACGCGTGAAGAAACTTATGCACCTGAACGTTTATTTACTGAGGAATTTTCACAAGATATAAATAGATTAGTAAACGAAAATGTTTACACTTCTAGTGCTTGCATAAAAATGATTAGGCGAAGCATCTTGATTGAAAACAACATATCTTTTGTACAAGGCGCATTGTCAGAGGATATATTATTTTCTGGGCAGTTATTAACGCTTAAAGATGCTAACTTTGCTTTTTACAATAAAGTTATTTATTACTATCGTGTGAGAGCTGGCTCAATTACTAAATCATTTAGTAAAAAACACGCTTTAGATATATTAAAGACTATTGAAAAATTAGATGAAAGCGATAACGAAAATGTGCGTGCTTACAACGCTTTTCAGTATGCCACTTTACTTGTAAATATTGGGTTGAGCGACGATGCTCTGGATAATAGCTTACTTAAAAAGATATTTTCATATAAACATATTTTACGTTATAATAACTCAAAAGTAGTTAAGACTATTTATTTTTCAACAAAAATAATAGGCGTAAGGCTTACAGCCAAATTATTAAGTATAGCTTTTAAATTGAAAGAGAAAAGGTAATATGAAAGATTTTAGTATTATCATACCAGCACACAACAGTGAAAAAACACTTTTGCAGTGCGTAGAGAGTGTTATGAAAAACGCTCAAGACATTTGCGAAGTTTTAATTGTAGAAAATAATTCGAGCGATAATACAGTAGCTTTGTGTAAGCAACTAGAAAAAAAGTATGATAACATTATTTTTTTGCAGTGCGAAACAGGGCCATCGCAGGCGCGTAACGTAGGGCTTGAAAAAGCAAGTGGGAAATATGTTGTTTTTTTAGATAGTGATGATTTTATGGTTGGTGATTTGTGCAAAGTAAAACAACTTGTCATTGATGAAAATGAACTGTATTTCGTTAAACATGAAACAATGAATGAAGAAAACAAAGTGCAAGCAAGCTATTATAACATTGAAGCTAGCACTATGCAAAATGTAACAGGTAAAGAAGCGTATTTTACCTTATATAACCAAAATTTTATTGCAACTGGCCCATGTGTGTTTTTATATAAGCGTGATTATCTCAAAAAAAATGGTTTTAAATTTGATGAAAAGATATTTTTAGGTGAGGATGCTTGTTTTGTTACACAATGTGTTTGGAATGCTAAAAGTGTTACAATGCTAGATGAAACTTTGCTGTGTTTTCGCATTGCACAGGAAAACACACTTTCATCATCGTTTAACGAAAAATCTTGCAAAAACATATATCTTTCGTGGCAGTTTGGGTATAACTATGCTAAAAAACTAGCCGAAGAAGAAAAACCAATTTTTTTATGCCCTTATATAAATTCAGCACTATGGTTTATGCTACAATTACACAGTTTTAGTAAAGAGCAAAAAAACACTTGTAAAAAAGAACTTGCTTTTTTGGGAAGTTTTTTGCGTATGGGTTATAAACCACGGCATAAAGTGATAGGGTATATGTGCGCTTGTTTTGGTGTTATAGGTACATCAAAGCTTTTTAAATTAATAAAAAACTGATACATAACTATATTTAAGGGGAATATTAATGGAAATTTTGCTTTCGGCAGGGTATATTGATACTAATCAAAATGCAAATCTTAATATTGTTTTATCGTTGGCAAAAGCACTTAACTCACAGGGGCATAGCTGTACATTAGTTGGTTTTTCGAGCGATACAACAGGCAAAATTGATATTATAGATTACTGCGGTATAAAGCGCAATAATTGGATAGATTACTTTACTGCAAAAACAGATGCGATGAACCTTGATTACGAGGGATTGATTAGCAATAGAGTTAAACTTTTAAGTTTTGCATTACGACATCCGTTTTGTATGCTTTTTTTGATTTTAAGGCGCTTAGGTTTTGTAGAAAAAGCTGAACAGAAAACATACAAAAACGGCGTTAAAAATTTGGCAAGCGAGTTAAAAAGCGATGCTATAATCGCTTTTTGTGCGCCGTTTCATTTAGCTTGTGCAGCTATTGATGAAAACTTCAAAGGTAAGCAGATTTACTACCAATTAGACCCATACGGCAAGCACAGCTTACTTGACAAAATGCACATATATGATAGAATAGAACAGGAAATTTCACTAATAAATAAAGTTGATGCGGTGATAACCACAAAGTTGCTTTTAGATGCATATACGAAGCTACTTTATGACTCTTATTTACTAGATGAAACTTATGCTAAACAAGCTGAAAAAATGCAATGGGTTGATTTTCCAGTATTACAAAAAACTCAAAGTAAAAACGCAACGTGTGTATTTGACTTTAATGAGCAAAATATTAACATGCTTTTTTGTGGGTCGGTTGATGATGCTTACAGAAACCCTAAGTTTTTGCTTGATATGCTTAAACCGATTTTGCAAAGAAATAACCATATTAAGGTTTATTTTTTAGGTGGGTGTAATAGCAAAGTTCTACTGGATGTAGCAAGAGAATTGCCAAATCAAATAACTGTGCATGGCGTGGTGCCACTAGCACAGGCACAAAAAACAATGGAGCAAGCAGATATTTTAATTAATATAGGCAATAACATACAGAATATGATGCCTAGCAAGATATTTGATTATTTTGCAAAGGGAAAACCTATATTAAACATTGAAATACTTGAGCATTGCCCAGCTAATTGTTACTTTGAGCGTTATCCATTACATTTAACTTTAAATCAAGTTACTGATTTTGATATTTTAAACAATACAAAATTAGAAAATTTTATTTTACAAAGTAAAGCCAAAAGCTTAGATTTTGAACAGGTAGCGCAAATATATAAAGAAGCAACACCTACATTTGTTGCAAACAAAATAACTGGAATATTAAAAAAATAGAGAAAAGAAACTGGGAGTATTTATGGAAGACAAAAATTATGAGATTATAATTAAGCCGAAAACTGGTAAGTTTGATGTGGATTTCGGTGAGCTTTTTCGGTATAGAGATTTAATCTACCTTTTTGTAAAACGTAACTTTGTTATGATGTACAAGCAATCAATTTTAGGCCCTCTTTGGCTGATATTAAATCCACTGATGACAAGTGTAGTTTTTACTTTTGTTTTCGGTGGTTTTGCGGGTATTCCGACAGATGGCATACCTGAATTTTTATTTTATATGGCTGGTAATACAATTTGGGGTTTGTTTAGCTCTGCAACATTAGCTATTTCGACTTTTTTCATAAGCAACAGCGGTGTTTTTAGCAAAATATATTTCCCACGTCTTGTAGTTCCAACATCACTAGCAATTACAGCTATAGTTAACTTTTCAATTCAGTTTTTAATGTTAATTATATTTTGGATATATTATTTTATAATCGGTGCAAATGTATATATTAGCGTAAACTTATTACTTTTGCCATTGCTTATTATACACGCTGCTGTGTTAGCTCTCTGTGTTGGTGTTTGTATTTCTAGTTTAACTACTAAATACAGGGATTTAAACTATGCTGTGGGTTTTGGTATGCAACTTTGGCTTTATGCAACACCAATTGTTTATCCTGTATCCTCCACAAGTGGCCTAATGCAAACGATTTTGTATCTAAACCCAATGACAGCTGTTGTAGAAAACTTTAAAGTTGCGCTGTTTGGCTCTGGCGAATTATTATTATGGCAATGGGGGTTATCTGCAGTTGTAACTGTTGTTTTAGCTTACGTTGCACTGTTACTATTTAGCCGTATTGAGAAAACATTTGTTGATACAATTTAAAATAAGCTTTGTTTGAGCAAGGAGTTAATATATGCAACCGATAATAGAGGTTAAAAATTTAAAAAAACGCTATAAGATAGGCGTAATTAATAGAAGGACACTTACAGCTGAACTACAAACTTGGTGGGCAAACGTGCGTGGTAAGGAAGACCCTAATTTGTGCATAGGTGAAAAAGTTCGTTTACAACACGATATATTTATGGCATTAAATGGTGTTGACTTAACAGTAGAGCGTGGTGAAGCTTTAGGTATAATTGGCATAAATGGCGCAGGTAAAAGCACACTTTTAAAACATTTGTGTCATATAACTGCGCCGACAGAAGGCGAAATTATCTTGCGTGGTAAAATTACTAGTATGCTTGAAGTGGGTACTGGTTTTAACGAAGAAATGACAGGCCTTGAAAATATATACTTAAATGGATCCATCCTTGGCATGACAAGGCAAGAAATTAACGAGAAATTAGATGAAATAATAGAATTTAGTGAATGTGGTGATTTTATAAACACACCAGCCAAGCGTTATTCAAGCGGCATGCGTGTTAAACTTGCTTTTGCTGTTGCATCACACCTTGAGAGTGATATTATTATCATGGACGAAGTTTTGACAGTTGGCGATGTACAATTCCAGAAAAAATGCCTAGATAAAATGAACTCTCTTGCAAGAACAGCAGGCAAAACGATTTTATATGTTAGCCATAACATGGACACCATACGCCGCCTTTGCACAAGGTGCATAGTTATGAAAGAAGGGCAAATTATCTATAATGGTGATGTTGAAGAAGCAATACAAGTATATGCGCAAGAAAGCTTTGCATTTAACCTAAAAACAGAATTTCCTATAACAAACACACATCGCATACATTTAAAAACTATTGAAATCTTAGAAAAAGATGATTTGTTTTTTAAAAACACAGATAAGATGAAACTAAAACTATCTTGGAAATCAGAACTTGATGAACCGATTACTATGTTGCGTATGACAGTAAAATATATGGGCGCAACAGCTATAGGTAGTTATACTAAAAACGATTTTGAAATAAAACAAAGCGATGATTCAAGCGCAGAGATAGAACTTAACCTAGAACCACTACTTAAAGGTAAATATAGTTGCGATATACAATTTGCACGTATACAAAATGGCACAACTTATCAGTTTTCATTTTATCAAAATGCATTTGGTTTTGATATTATCGAAAGCACTGGCTTAGATAACTTCCACTGGCCTATGGGCACATGGGGGTGGAGTAAATTGCCAGATATTGAGATTTGCGAGAAGAAATTATAGGGAGTAAAATATGAATGTTATTTTTCGATTAGGTGAGTTTGATTTAGCGCACAAAGCACTTTGTAGAATTATAAATGAGCTAAATCCAGAGAAGTTATTTGTAATTTGCGGAAAAAACACGGATTTAACATCAGTTCAATCAAAAATAACTGAAACATATTTTCGCTCTAATGAATTAATATATCAATATGCTTCAAAACTGGATGGACAAAATATTAAGCCATTGGATAAAACAATTTTAGACGCATATGCGCCATATTTGTACACAACTATGCGCATATATGAAAGAGTGCTCGATGTAACAGCAACTTTTGATGAAAAAATGCAAAAAATTTGGAAACATGTCGAATATTGGAATCATATCATTGATGAATACAATATTGAACTATGTGTGTTGCAAACTATTCCACATGAAATATATGAATATATTATATATGCTTTGTGTGAAATAAAAGGTGTTAAAACAGGTTTTGCCTACGAAAACACTTTATTAACACACTGCTATGCAATGACAAGTATAGATGATCATTGCACAGAAATTAATGAAGAATATTCTTGCCTTTGTGAAAAATATGCAAAAACTGATATAGAGGATATAATTTTAGATAAAGCTTATCAAAAATCGTTTGATATTCAAAGAGGTGAAAACGACAAAGATAAAACACCCCATTATATGAACGATAATAGTGGTGGAGGCTTTGCGCCTAAAACGGTAGAAACGAAGACGAACCAAAAGAGTAGAGTTGACATATTGTTTGACAATTTCAAAAAGCATGGTTATGTGGGATATATAAAAAATATATATTTGCCAGCTTATTTTGAAATGAAAAGGCATAGAAGATTTACTAATCGAATGATTAAGGACGTAAAAAAATATTTTCAGTACTGGGATTCTAAAAGTAAAACATTTGATTATTCTAGCATGAAATACTTTTATTTCCCTTTACACATGCAACCTGAATGTACAACTTTACCTATGGGAGGGTGGTTTACAGAACAATTATTTGCAATTAAAATGATAGCAAATAACTTGCCTGATGATGTTTATATTTTAGTTAAAGAACATCCATTGCAAACTTTGAGAAATCGATCAAATTCATTTATAGATGAGCTTTGTGCAATTAAAAATGTTAAGCTAGTACCTAGAGATGCAAACACCTTTGAGTTAATGCAACATTGTATAGCTGTTGCAACAATCACAGGTACAGCACTATGGGAAGGGGTGTTTAGCGGTAAACCAGGTATAATGTTTGGTCACCATATAAAAGAATACGCTCCAGGAATTTTTTATGTTTCTAAAAATATTGAGTGTAAACAGGCGGTAGATTTAATTTTAAATAACGAGGTTAATATTACACTAAAAGATTTAAAAATATTTATGCTAGCCATGCAAAATACATGTTTACCTGGTTGCCTAGCTAACGAATTATCCTCTACAGAGGAAGAAATGTATGATTTATTTGTGTGTGTGCTTAACAAAAATGGTATATATCTAAAATAAATTTACGAAGTTACAAATCCCTGTGCTTTATTAAAAATAGCGATTAAGCATAGGTTTAATTTTTATAATAGGATTAAATATGAATGCAATTTTTTGTTTAAGTGGTAAACCTAGCACACATAAAGCTTTATGCAAAATAATAAATGAACTAGATATAAACTCACTGTTTGTTATTTGCCGTAGCGAAGAGGATTTATCAAGTGTAGAGCCTAAAATAACTGAAAGATATTTTAGGAATTTAGGGCTCACAGGAGAGTACCCATTTAAAATTGGATATAATGAATTAACACCTCTTGACAAAGAGGTGTTAGATGCATTTTCACCTTATTTATATAGCACCATAAAAATGTACGAACGTTTGCTGGATGTAGTATCTAGCTTTGATGTACGCATGCAACAGATCTGGAAACATGTAACATATTGGAACTACATAATGGATAATTATAAAATTGATTTATGTGTGTTGCAAACTGTTCCGCATCAAATTTATGATTATATAATTTACGCACTTTGCAAAATTAAAAATATAAAAGTTACATTTGTTTACGAAAACCCTTTGTTGACACACTCGTATGCTATTACGGATTTAAATGAACATTGCATAGAGATTGAAGATGAGTATAAAAAGCTATGTAAACAATTTGAAAATGCAGACATTGATGATATTTTATTAGAGGAAGAGTATCAGTATACTTTTGATACGCAGTGCGATAAAGACGATACCAATAAAGTGCCTTACTATATTAAAAATATTAAAGCAGATGTTGCACAAATTAGGCTTTATAAAAATGCACGACGAACATTAAAAGAGCGCATAACAGGGCTGATGGATAACTTTAAAAAACATGGTGTGGTAAATTATATAAAAAATATTTATATGCCAGTTATTATAATGATGATCAAATATAAAATAGCGTTTACAGATATGAATAAGAAACTTAAACGTTATTTTAAATATTGGGAAGATAAATGCTAACAAATTGATTTTCAAAAGACGAAATATATTTATTTTCCTTTACACATGGAAC
>CAYJJL010000096.1:0-8015 GCA_964370455.1 uncultured Faecalibacterium sp. | reverse complement strand
TAGATTTTTCGCAATTTTTAGAGCGAAGCGAAGAAAAATTCGCAGAAAAATCATATCTAAGCATGTTTTTCAATACAACAAATACTGTACCAACTATGCAAACATTAAAAAATATGTTATACTAAACCGATATTTGACAAACAAAGCAAGGAGCATTATTTTATGATTCGTTTCACCAATGATTACAGCGAGGGTTGCCACCCACTTATACTTGAGGCTATGGCAAAAACAAACACCGATATAAACATAGGTTACTCGCTAGATACACATAGCGATAACGCACGTGAGCTTATAAAAACAGCATGCAATTGCCCAAATGCAGATGTGCATTTTTTAGTTGGTGGCACACAGACAAACTTAACTGTTATTTCTACATTTTTGCGTAGTTTTGAGGCTGTTATATCGGCCGAAACTGGCCATATTTGCGTGCACGAAACAGGCGCAATTGAGGCCACAGGGCATAAATGTATTGCTTGCCCAAGTGCCGATGGCAAACTAACACCAGATATGGTTTACACTGCTGTTAAAACACATGATAACGAGCACATGGTTTTACCAAAAATGGTTTATATTAGCAATACCACCGAAATGGGAACTTGCTACACAACGGCTGAATTAAAAGCTTTGCGCACTGTTTGTGATGAGCTTGGGTTATTGCTATTTTTAGACGGCGCACGTTTTGGTAGTGCGCTAGCAGCTGGCACAATGACCTTTGCAGACCTTGGCAAATTATGCGATGTTTTTTACATAGGCGGCACTAAAAACGGTGCACTTATGGGCGAGGCGCTTGTAATAGTTAACCCTGCTTTACAAAGCAACTTTAGATACTCCATAAAACAACATGGCGGTTTGCTTGCAAAAGGTTGGTTGCTCGGCATACAATTTGAAACATTAATGCAAAACAATTTATATTTAGAGCTTGCAACACATGCAAATACCTTAGCATTAAAGCTAAAAAATGGTATAGCTGAACTTGGTTATAAATTTAGTGCTGATAGTATTTCAAACCAGCAATTTCCTATTTTTCCTGATGAAATTGCAAAAATTGTTGAACAAGAATATGGTGCTATGTTTATTGCAAAACATGGTGAAACGCACAGCGAAATGCGCCTTGTAACAAGCTGGGCAACTAAAGAAAGTGCCGTTGATACTTTTATTGCTGATTTAACTAAATTAACTAATAAATAAATTAATTAAAAATTAAATTTTAATACGAATTAATTCGTATTAAATAGCCTTTTATTAATATTAAAATTATAACAAACATTGCACCACAAACAAAAAGTACCGTTAAAGCGTTTAAACACACTTTAACGGTACTTTTTAATTTAATCAATATAGTTTATTAATTGATTATAAAATTGATATCAAACTAATTAACTTTATAATAATACAATTAATTTAATGCCAATTTATTATTCGTTATCCACAACATTTTTTGCCCAAAAACCGCTTTTAAACAGTGGTATTGCTATTAACACTTTTGCACATTCAGCTGTTTGCACAAGTATGTAGCATTGCAAAATAGGCAGTGATGTATAGCGACACAAATAAAACGAAATTGGTACAAGCACAACCATACTATAAACGCAATCAAAAAAGAATGTTATTATTGTTTTACCACCTGAGCGGAAAACAAAATACGACGTATGTGCAATTGAATGGAAAGGTAGCGCTATACCTGCAACTATCATCATTTGTGTTGCAAGCGACCTAACCTCTGGCTCTGTATTATAAAGCAGCGGCACAATAAATGCACTACCTACAATAAATAAACCTACGATTATTTGTATAACTATATTAGCAAAAAGTAATTTGTTTGCATCATCCTTAGCTTTTTGTATATCATTTGCGCCTAAGTGCCTGCCTACTAAAATTGAAACAGCCGCACCCATGGAAAACATTATAACACAAAACAATTGCCATGTTGTGCTGTTTATACTATTTGCAGCCACAACCACAAGCCCACGTGTTGCATAGTTTTGTGCTACAAAAACACCGCTTAACGCATACAAAACCTCGTTTATAAGCAAAGGCGATGCTACTATTGCAACTTTTTTTAGTAAATCTTGCGGTACATAAAAACTTTTATATGCATCTGCAAAAAACGTGTATTTATCTGTGTTTTTATGTGCATACACTAAGACATAAACTAGCTCTACCCAGCGAGAAATAACTGTTGCTGTTGCCGCACCTGCTACACCAAGCGCTGGAAAGCCAAAGTTTCCAAAAATTAATAAATAGTTACCAGCTAAGTTTAAAGCAACTGCTAGTAAGCTAGCTTTCATAGGCGCAACAGTATCACCTGTTTCACGCAGGGAACTTGTATAGGCTTGTACTATTGAAAAAGGTATTAACCCCCAAATTGCAATTTTTATGTAGCTAACAGCTAGCTCTAAAGTACGTGCTAGAGCCTCTGGAGTGTTATTTGCTCTATCTAAAAACAAACTGATTAACTCAGCATCAAAAAAACAAAAAATAGCTATGCTAAGGGCTGAACAAACTACTGCAAAATACAGCTTTACACGCAAGGCATAAGCCATGCCTTGCATATCTTTTTTGCCAAAAAACTGCGCACCAAATATTGAAAGCCCCGAAACACCGCCAAAAACAGCAAGGTTAAAAACCAAAAACAACTGGTTTATTATAGCTACACTGTTAAGCTCCTCAGTGCCTAGTGTGCCAACCATAATATTATCAAGCAATGTAACAAAATTTGTTATACCTTGCTGTATGACCATGGGTAAAAGCAAGGTAAATAGCATAGTATAAAAGGCTTTATCGCCTATAAATTTTTTCATTTTTTTACACCCATTTTTCCCAAACTTCGGGCTTATAACCTACTGTTGCAAATTTACCATTTCGCACAATAGGCAATTTAAATAGTTGTTGATTTTCAAAAAGTTTATCTTCCTTTTGGTAATCAATCAAACACTCTAGTAGGGCAAGTGTATTTTTATCTTTAGCGTTTTCGTCAACAAGTTCAATAAAACCGCCCACCGCACGTTTTACGTTATCAAACTCACCACGGCTCATTTCTTTTTCTTTTAAATTTATGCTCTGAAATTTTATGCCACGCTCTTTAAACCAGCGCTCGGCTTTTTTTGTATCAAAACTTTTTGACATGCCAAAAATCTGAACATTCATAATATAACACCATAATTAAAAATTAATTTTTAACTGCTTTCTTTTTTAATAATTGTTTTATTGGTATTTGTGCAAAAACCACTGCGCCAAAAATTAGCGCACAGCCTATGCTTTCATGTGGTGTTAGCGTTTGGCTTAATATTAACCAGCCACCTAAAGCTGCAAAAACGCTTTCCATACACATGGCTATACTTGCTATTGTTGGGTTTAAATCCTTTTGTGCTATAACTTGCAACGTAAAAGCAACACCGCTAGATAATATACCGCAATATAAAATAGGGCCCGCGTTTTGTAAAATACCTGTAAGAGTTGGTGTTTCAAATAAAAACGCACTTATTGTTGCAAATATTGCTGTAAATAAAAACTGAAAAAAACTTAAATGTATGCTATCAACTAATGGCGAAAAATGATCTATCGCTAGTATTTGCAAGCTAAATAAAAAAGCGCAAAGTAATAAAAATAAATCGCTAGTTTCTATGCTCTCCCAGCCGTTTGTCATGCATAAAAAATACAAGCCACCAACGGCAACCGCAACGCACAGCCAAACTTGTAAACCTGTGCGTTTGCCAAAAAAATTACCTATTAATGGCACAATAACAACATACATTGTTGTTATAAAACCTGCTTTTGCCGCTGAGGCACTAAGTGTCATTGCAAATTGTTGTGATGAACTAGCCGCAAAAAGTAATAAACCACAAACCATACCAGCAAAAACCAAAAAGCGCATTTTGTTCTTTTTAACTTCTGGGGTTGCATCTGTTTGTACTTTATTTTCTTTTTTGCCTTTTGCTTCAAAAAATATCATAACAGGTACAAGTACCAATGCACCAAGCCAATTTCGTGTTGCGACAAAAGTAAAGGCACCGATACCGGCGCCCATGCTTTGCGCTATAAAGGCAAGACCCCATATAAGCGCTGTAAACGTAAGGATTATTGTGTTTCTAGTTTGCGTCTTCATTATTCTGCACCATCTTCAGCCGGTGTTTCCTCTGGTGTTGGCAAGGTCGAAACTGCACCTTCTATCATCATATTACCATAGATGTAATAGCCATATGCATCGTATGAAAAATTAATGCGATATGGTGTGTTAGGGTCAATCCCTGTTATAGTGTAGCTGTGGATTTCTTCGTTGGTGTAATAGTAAATAGTGATATCTGTATGGTATTCTGTTGCACCTTCTAATTTTTCCCAAAGGGCAATTTTAAAACTCTTCATACCTGCTGATTCGCCAGTAGCTTTAGCAGTAATTGTTAAAGAACCGTTTGGTGCATAAAAATAATCAGTATCACGGCTTGCTATACCGTTAAACACAACATACATCATTTCGCCCTCGGCAAAAGTTGTTTCAAAACGTGCCGTTGCGTCTGTACCTTCTGGCAATGAAATTGATTTTGTACTTTCTGCTGCACGTGTTAGTGTATCAACTTCTTCCTCAACTTCTATACCCAAAATATCCATAAGCGTTTGTTGCACATCACAGCCTGTAAAAGCAAATGTCATGCACAAAACCAAACTTATTAAAAGTATTTTTTTGCTGTTTTTCATGTAATAAACCTTTCAAATTGCCAAAAATTATAATGCGGCAATATACTAAACTTGTTCTGCTAAGTGTAAACAAACTTCATCAATTGCATAGCAATCTTCTGGCAAATCCGTTAAACTTCTTGCTCTGTGTGCATATAAAACATTGCCCTCGTTACCAAAAACCATAGTCAATGGCAATAGTTGTGCCTCGCCTTTTTCAGGTGTATAACCCTCGCTTTTTGCTTCGTCTATTATGCGTTTTGCGGCAAATGTCCAATCAAAAACACTTGTTGTGCTTTGCACCTCAAAATGGTCGTACAATACGGATTCTGCATCGCAAATAATTGTGAATGGTAGTTCAACACCTGCAAGGCGTGCCGCTATAACATCAGGTTTTGAGCGCACAACACAAGCTAGGCGTGCTTTGCGCAAAGCGCTGTGTGTTTGCACAAATGCTTTTATATAACTGCGACTTATAGGGTGACCAAAATTTGGTAAAAATATAACAACTAAAGGCTTTTGCCCCTCACAAAGTTTATAAAAATCGTTTTGTGGAGTTGTTGGAGTATCGTATGTAAAATTTTGCACTTTTGTGCCAGTTAACTTTTTTAATTTCAAAAAAAACTTTGCCTCCCTTTACCAAATAATTTTATTAATAAAACAGTGTAAAATAACACTATTTGTTAAATGCATATAAAACAAACCCCGCTTGGCCGTCTGCGATAAAATCAAACCTACCCTTACGGACAGGTGGGTACCCTGCCACCGTTTTCGCGCTCCCTCATCGAACCTCTATGGTCAGCCATAGCGGGGAGGTCTGCAATCCCACGGCGGACGCAGGTTCCCTTTAGATGATTAGTAGGATTATATAAATCGCAACAAATCGCACCAAGCAGGGTGCATATTATTTTTTTGTAGTGTGTTTGATTATTCTTCTATATCAAACTGGCCAACTAGGCGTTTTTCAAAAATTTTGCTTACAGCAAGTAGTTCTTCGTCATCTGTTACGATATCAATAAACTCGCCTTCTGCATCCTCGCCAACTTTAACTATTACAAGTGCAGCTTCATCAGAATCATCGTCTTCTTCCATGTATTCAACAACTGCCATGTAACGTATATCGTTATGGTCAAGTGCATCAATAACTTCGAAAGTAATTTCGTTGCCGTCCTCATCTTGTAGTGTCATTAAATCAAGATCCATTTCCTCTTGAGGCATGTTTTCATTATTTTGTGCCATTTTATTTGCTCCTATTCATGTTTTGGATATATAGTTTATAGTTTTAATTTTTTTCTATAAATTATCAAAAGAAAAAATTGTAAATTCAATACATAATTTCCACTGTATATTTTAACGCATTTTTGAAAAATAGTCAAGGTACATAGTCTTTTAAAATAAAATTTCACCAATTAAACAAACGATTTTGCACATTAAAATCGTTTAAAATCATTTTGTACCTTATAGGTAATTTTGTTATATAAAACACACACTATTGAATATAGCAGCCCATTAGTGCTATAATATATAAGATGAAAGCAACTTATTATAAAAACATATTTACACATACACTTTTTAAAACCCCGAAAGGACAAACCATGCGCAAAATTATATACGCATTTAGCTTATTTTTAACTTTAACTTGCCTACTTAGTGCTTGTGGTGATGAAACACAAACTACGCCTAGCGCAGTAAACATAAAACGCCCTGAAATACAATCCGAAGAGCTACAATTTACCACACCAGAAGATGGCGACACAATCGCTATTTTTGCCACCTCTTTAGGTGAAATATCCGCTGTGTTATACCCAGAACACGCACCACAAGCGTGTGAAAATTTTATAGCACTTGCCAACGAAGGCTTTTTTGATGAAACAACTTTTAGCCGTGTAGCAAGTGAATTTTGCGTACAAGGCGGTTTTGCAACAGATGGCACAGCGCACACTATTTGGAACGATAACCCATACCCCATAGAAACAACTGATGTTTTGCACCATTACGCCGGCGCACTTTGTGCGCCTGTTAACGAAAACGGCCTTGCCTCTAGCCCTTTTTACTTTATGCAAAGTTTGCCTGAGGCAGTGCCGGAAAGCACACTAACAGAACTTGAAACTTTAGGCGTAAGGGCCGAAGTTATAGAGGCGTATAAAACCGTAGGTGGCGAGCCATACCTTGATTATACCGACACTGTTTTTGGCCAAGTTTATGACGGCATGGATATAGTAGATGCAATATCTGGCGTAGCTGTGGACGAAGATGAAAAACCACTAGAAGACGTTATATTACACAGTGTAACAATAGAAACATATAGCGCCAACTAAAAGCACATAACACACTGAGCGAGGAAGTAGCAATGAACTTTGAGCAAAGAGTATATGACAAAGAATTTAAACTTAATGACACTGACGACAGCATTGTTGAATATATTAGAGAGCATAAAGATGGCATAATTAATATTTCCATACAGCAAGTTGCAACTGAGCTTTTTGTTGCACCAAATACTGTTATGCGCCTTGCAAAAAAACTAGGATACAGCGGTTTTTCAGAACTCAAATACGCCCTACAAAGCGAAGTTTCTACAACTGCTCAACCTACTCAAAACAAAACTATAACTAGCCAAATATTTGATAAACTACCAAAAAACATAGCCAAAACTTTAGATATTCTTCATGATGAAGATATACTAGAAATGGTAAAAAATCTTAAAAGAGCTAAAAAAATTTTATTTGTAGGTGTAGGAGATTCGGTTTATTTTTGCCAATTGTTTGGGCGATATTTGCGATGCCTTGATAAGCATGTAGAATTTTTTGCACAGATACATGATATTGAATATAGTGCACGCCAATACGGCAAAGACGACATGATAGTTTTTATTAGCGCCTCTGGGCAAACTGTGCGCCTTGTAGAACTAGCAAAACAATGTAAAAAACAAGGAACTTTACTTTATTGCATGACACATTACGGCGAAAACTCATTGAGTTTAATTTGTGATAAACAACTATGTTTTTGGGGCGAAAAGCGAATAGTTAACGGCTACAATGTAACTGATTACGTAGGTTTAATGATATTAATACGCATGACGTGCGAATGTTTTTGGAAAGAATTTACGGATGATACATAATTGAAACGCTATAAAAAAACTTTAATTTAACACAATTTTTATATTGAGTGAAATTTAAACAAACAATCTTTATTGTTTGCTTGATAGTTATTTTTAACGTATGTAATAACAGTAAAATAAATACCACAACATGAAACAGGCTGCGATGGAATGATAATTTCATCGCAGCCCTAATTTTAACACTTAATGCCTAATAATAACTTTTATGCAATTAAGCATTTACCAC
>CAYJJL010000095.1:7378-8082 GCA_964370455.1 uncultured Faecalibacterium sp. | reverse complement strand
CAGAATCTATTGACCCAACAGTTGCAGTTACAGTTTCTAGTGCAGGGGCAGTTTCTGGCATAGTTTCAGTTTCTGGTGTTGGACTTTCAGTAAAGGTCGCTTCTTCATCTGGTATTTGTGGATTTTCAATGCGCTCAGGGTTGGGCGTGCTTGAGATAGGCTGCGAATCTTTCAAATCAGAACCACAACCCAAAAGCACCAACGATAGCGACAACATAAAACAAACAATAATTTTTTTCATTAAAACACTCCTATTTTCTCTAAAAAATAACAACATAAAAACAACTTGTTATTCCTTGTAAAACATACAACAGTGACGTACCATGGAGATAAAATATTTATTTTTTCCTTTAATTATTATATATTAATTTTATTGTTTATGCAATAATTTTACACATAACAAGCAACGTAATTAATGCAAATTATTAAAATTAGCGAGCTGTTATTAATTTGTTGTATCTAAGGGCATAGCAAAAAAGCAGGTATTTAACCTGCTTTTGTTTTTTACATATTATCTTTTAGATATCTATCATAAACTTTTCTCAAAAACTATTTAAGCCTAAACTAACATCTAATGCTTTATTTACACGTTCTTGATCTTCCTTTGTTATTTGCCCTGCACGTTCTCTTAGGCGTGCTTTATCTATTGTTCGTATTTGTTCCAGTAAAACTATGCTATCTTTTGCAAGCCCTGTTGAACTTGA
>CAYJJL010000095.1:0-7368 GCA_964370455.1 uncultured Faecalibacterium sp. | reverse complement strand
TGAACAAACGCTTATATGTGTGGGCAAATTTGTTTTATCGAGTTTTGATCAAAATGCGGCGGCTATAACTGTAGGGCTGTGTTTATTGCCGACTTCGTTTTGAACTATAAGCACAGGGCGCACACCGCCTTGCTCTGAACCTATAACTGGTGATAAATCAGCATAGAAAACTTCTCCTCTGTGAATTTCCATTACAATACTCCTTTTCTAACATATAATTTATGTTTTATATTTATAGTATCGCCACAGAAAAAAGCCACTATACGTGGCCTTTAAAATTTTTTATTATTTATTTAAAGTGCAATTTGACCTAAAAACAAACTCATGCCGTAAATACCCATGCCTGCGCCAAAAATCAAACCTGCTAAAACATCTCTTGGGCTGTGCGCACCAGTTATTATGCGCAAACACATTATAATTAATGTGCAAATAGCTAAAACAATACCTACAACTAGCGAAAAATAACACCACACCGCAGCTATAACTGCCGCCGAAAGCACATGACGGCTAGGGCATGCACTGCCTTTTTTTGTGTAAGGCACTATTGGCACAAAGCCCTCTTGCTCATATGGGCGCTTCCAGTTTAGGCGTTTGCGCAAAAACACACCAAAAATTTGTGTTAACGCTGGCACTAAAAGCGCACCTAAAAACTGCAAAAGTAATGTTTCGTAATTTTCGCCATTAAAAAAAGCTATGGATAGTAAAAACGCACGCCATAATAACTGCAATATATAAACGCCGCCTGCCGCCACTGGTAAATATTTATTTGTTACGAAAAGCGCAAGCTTTAACCTTGGCCTTGCATTAACATAATCATAGATTTTTTTGTAATTTTGTGGTTTCATATACACCTTTTTAATTAATTGATTTTTACACAAGTTTATTTTACTTTATATAATTAAAAATTTCAAGCTTAACTTCAACTTTTGCTTTTTATATGATATAATTAATATGGAAATGTATTAAAATTTTATTTTTTAATTAATCAACATAAAAGAAACATCATTTCTTGGAGGTTATTATGTCAGAAGAATATAGCAAAGCTCTCAATTTGGGCATGAAACAAGCACGTCAACGCGAAAACGAAGGTCGTAGTCCTTTTTTACTTGTGCTAGATGAAATTTTAGAAACAGAATCCGTAGCAACACAAGTCGGCATAGGGCTTGTTGATATACCTATGGAAAATATTTTAGGCACTAAAACCGCAGGGCGCAGTGATGCGTTTTCGTACAAATTTATGCCACTTTTACCAGAGGACACCGAGTTTGGCGATAAATGGATAAACCTATGCAACGCCCACCTTGAAGAAGGTATACGTGTGCCCATTAAAGCATTTGAATATAAAAACAGATTTTATGTGCAAGAGGGCAACAAGCGTGTTTCGGTACTTTCGTATTTTGGTGCTGTTTCCATACCTGGTACTGTTACACGGCTTATCCCACCAAGGGAAGATACCACTGAAAGCCGTATTTACTACGAATTTTTAGATTTTTACAAATACACTGGTATAAATTACATTGAGTTCACCAAAGAAGGCTCATTTGCAGAACTTGTAAGGCTAACATATAAAGCCGCCGGCGAAACATGGACAAGCGATGATAAAAAGAATTTCAAATCTTTTTATTATTCATTCCGTGCGCAATTTGAGGCACTTGGTGGCACAAAACTAGGTGTTACTGCTGGTGATGCTATGTTACCATACCTTTCGGTTTATCGTTACTCCGACGCTATAGATTCAACAGGCCCTATCATCCAAAAAAACTTGAAAAAAATTTGGGAAGAGGTTGAAGTTTTAACCGAGAAAAAGGCCGTTGAAGTTTCGCTAGAGCCACAAAAACTACCAAAAGAAGTTCCACTTTTAACAAAGTTACTCACACCTTTTGCACCCAAAACCGAACCATTGCGAGTTGTTTTTTTACATGAGTTAGATGGCCAAACAAGTGGCTGGACAAAATCCCATGCTGAGGGTCGTGTTTTACTTGCAGATACTCTTGATGATCAGATTACAGTTAGGCATATTGATCATATTTTACCTGGCGTTGATGACGAAGCTCGCCTTGAGGCAATTGTGCGCAACGGTGCACAGGTGGTATTTACAACTAGCCCAACTATGTATGCTGCCTGCGTTAAAGTTGCCGCTCGCCACCCAGAGGCAAAGATACTAAACTGCTCTCTAAATGCACCACACCCACTTGTGCGCACCTATTACAGCCGCATGCATGAGGCAAAATATCTTTTGGGCTTGCTTGCTGGCATTTTAACAACCGATGATGAAATAGGTTATGTTGCACATTACCCCATTTACAGCACACCTGCTTGTATTAATGCATTTGCTATGGGTGTTGCCGCTGTGCGCCCTAACGCAAAAATAATTTTACGATGGGGCTGTTTAGCTGAAAATAAACCAGACCTTGATTTTACCGATAAACCTAATATAAATATCATCTCTGGGCGTGACCAGCACGAAATAAAAGAACTAAATGGTGACCACGGCTTATTTTACCGCAAGGAAAACGGCAAACTTGACGGTATAGCTATGCCAATTTGGCACTGGGGGGTGCTTTACTATGAGATAGTGCGTAGCATACTAGACGGCACATGGGATAGAGAAGAAGAAAGCACACAACGTGCAATAAACTACTGGTGGGGTATGCGCAGTGGTGCAATTGATATACACTATGCCGATGAAATACCTGCTGGTTCTTTATCCATCGTACGCATGGTTCAGGATAAGATATTAAATGCTACCTTACGCCCATTTACAGGTACACTTTACGCTCAAGGACATGTTGAAGTAAAACCAGAATTTGGCGAGTTTTTCTCCCCTGAGGAGCTTATACACATGGATTGGTTGGCCGAAAATGTTGTTGGAAACATACCCAAAGAAAGCGAGCTAACCAAACAAGCAAAACGCCTAGTTGCTTTACAGGGTGTTGCAAGCGCAAAAGAAGATTAATTGAGAAAGGCGAGCTAAAGTGAAAATTTTAACTATTGCTGATGAAGCATGCAAGTTTTTGTGGCATGACACCGTGCGAGAGCGCCTTGCAGATATTGATTTAATACTTGCAGCGGGAGATTTGCCACATAGCTATTTGGAATATATCGCAAACTTTGTTAAAGTGCCAATTTTATATGTACATGGCAACCACGATAGCGCAGATGATGACCGCCAGCCAGGTGGTTGCATTTGTATAGATGATGCACTTTACACATATAAGGGTTACCGCATTTTAGGTTTTGGTGGTTGCATACGTTATAACCGCAAAGCTGTTTACCAATACACGCAAAGGCAAATGAAAGCTAAAACTGCAAGAATGCGCTGGAAGCTTTTTAGAAGCAAAGGCTTTGATATTTTACTCACTCACTCCCCAGCAAAAGGCATAAACGACGGGCCTGATTTTCCACACACTGGTTTTGATTGCTATACAGATTTACTAAACAAATATAAACCTAAATACTTTATACATGGGCATGTGCATATGCAATATAATGCAAAACTGCCACGTGTTGACACCTACAACGAAACTACTGTTATAAATGCTTTTGAACGCTATGTTTTTGAAGTACCAGATTTAGTATAATAAATGGAGATTAACATGCAAACAAACGAACTTATGGAGCTTTTTGAAGCACGCCGCACTTACCGCCGCTTTGAACAAAAACCGGTGCCACAAACAGTTATAGACGATATAGTTGAAGCCTTGCGCCTTTCTTCCAGTGGAATGAACCGCCAAGCCATGCGCCTTTTAATAGTGCAAAAAAGCGAAGATGTTAAAAACATAGGCGCTTTTGTAAAATGGGCAGGGCGCTTACCTGCTGAACTAGGCACACCAAAGGCAAATGAAACCCCAACTTTATACGTAGCACTACTGCTAGATACTGATATTGCACAAAATGCTGATACAGATGCAGGCATAGCACTTGCTAACATGACACTTGTAGCCGCTGCACATGGCGTTGGTAGTTGTATATTAGGCGCAATTAATAGACCACAAATTTGCGAGCTACTAAACATACCTGAAAAAATGGCTTTACACACTATGATTGCATTTGGCTACCCTGCGCATAAATCTTGCACTGTACCAGTTAGTGAAAACACTTTTTATTATGTGGATGAAAACGTAGATTACTATGTGCCAAAACACAGCGTAGAAACTTTAGCCACTTATTTTTAAACTTAAAACTATTTAACTATGCCTGTTATATTCTTTTTCAAAGCCAGTTTTATGCATATTTTTATAAATATACAGTATGAACGATGTATATTTTGATTTTTATTATTTATTTTTTGAATAACTATTGACATTTGTTTTTGTGCAATATATACTTAATTTAAACTAAATAGGCAACACGAAGCATATTTAGCTATTTAAATCGATAAAATACACATTGCATAAAAATAGGAGTATACATTATGAAAAAGATTACACGTCGTTCTTTCCTAGCTATTACTGGTATTGCATCCGCTACTGCTTTATTTGCTGCTTGTGGTGCTGAAAGCTCATCTGTTACAGCTGATACAACTTCAGATGCAACTTCATCTGAAGCAAGCGAAGCAAGCTCTAGCGAAGAAGCTTCTACACAAACAATTTTCAGCATTGAAGATTTAGCTGGCAAAACAGTTGGTGTTCAACTTGGCACAACTGGTGATATTTACATTTCTGGTGATGACAGCTTAGGCCTTGCTGGTGTTGAGCAATTTAACAAAGGCAACGAGGCTATACAAGCTTTACTTATCGATAAACTAGACGCTGTTGTTATAGATGACCAAGTTGCTATTGGTTTTATTGAAGCAAACCCAGAGCTTGTTATGCTTGAAACACCTTACGCTGTTGAAGATTACGCAGCTTGCATAAGCCAAGAAAACACAGAACTTACCGAAGCTTTTAACGGCGCTATTGCTACTTTAAAAGAAAACGGCACACTTGACGCTATACTTGAAAAATACATTGAAAAAGTTGAAGGCGCAGAAGGTTATGTTTCCACCGTTACTGAGTACCCTAACGGTAAACTAATAATGGCAACAAATGCATATTTTGCACCTTACGAATACTACGAAGGCGACCAAATTGTTGGTGTTGACGCTGAGTTTGCAAAAGCAATTTGTGATTTACTAGGCTACGAGCTAGAAATTTCTGACATGGAATTTGATTCTATCATCGTTGCTGTAAACAGTGGTAAAGCTGATTTTGGTATGGCTGGCATGACAGTTACCGAAGAACGTTTGAAAAACATCGACTTTACAGATAGCTACTGCACAGGCGTGCAAACAATTGTTGTTAAAGGCTAATTTGATACATTACCTTTAATTTAATACAGAATTCTTTTTTAGATTTTAAAGCAAATCGGAGGGAGCAAAAAGGCACAGCTTTTTGTTCGCTCCTTTTGCCGTATAATAAAAAACCATATGCAACACAAACCGCACTTAACACAAAAGGAGCTTCTTATGCTTGAAAACCTTTCCGCATGGTGGCAAGACATTATCTAATATTGGATAAACTTTCCCACACAATTTTATGACACTTTTATTTATGACGAACGTTACTTATACCTTTTAGAAGGTTTAGGTAATACATTACTAATAAGTTTTTTTGCTGTTATTTTTGGCACTACCTTAGGCTTTTGTGTTGCATACATACGCACAACACATGATAAAGTTGGTAAATTTAAAATACTAAATCAAATTTGTAAAATATACTTAACTGTTATTCGTGGCACACCTACAATGGTACAATTAATGCTAATTTACTTTGTTATACTTGCAAGTGTTGATAACAAAATATTAGTTGCCGTTATAGGTTTTGGTATAAACAGTGGCGCTTACGTTGCCGAAACTTTCCGCGCTGGTATAATGTCCATTGACCCTGGCCAAATGGAGGCCGCACGTAGCTTAGGTTTAAGCCACACACAAGCAACATGGAAAATCATTTTACCTCAAACTTTTAAAAATGTTTTACCTGCACTTGGCAACGAACTTATTGTTTTGCTTAAAGATACCTCCATTAGTGGTTACATAGGCGTACACGAGCTAACACGTGGTGCAAACATCATCATTAGCCGCACATATGATTCCGCCCTACCACTTATGGCAATAGCACTTATATATTTAGGCATAGTTATGGGTATGCAAGAACTTGTAAATCGAATGGAAGCGAGGTTAGCACAAGGTGACAGATAAAATTTTAGAAATTAGAGACTTACATAAAACTTTTGGTGGCGAAAAACGCAAATACCAAAAAGAACTTACACCAATAGTTGAAGTTTTAAAAGGTGTTGATTTAGATATTTATAAAGGCGATGTAGTTTGCCTTATTGGGCCATCTGGCTGTGGTAAATCCACCTTATTACGCTGTATTAACCGCTTAGATGAACCAAGCTCTGGCAGTATTAAGTTTAAAGGCACTGAAGTTAATAGCAAACAAATAGACTCCATACGTGCTAAAATGGGCATGGTTTTTCAGCATTTTCATTTGTTTCCACACATGACAGTTAAACAAAACCTCACAATGGCACCTACACTATTAGGTTTAAAAAGCACAGAGCAAGCCAACCAAAAAGCGGATGAATTGCTAGAACGTGTAGGCCTTACCGAAAAAGCCGACACATACCCTAACTCGCTTTCTGGCGGGCAAAAACAGCGCATAGCTATAGCACGTGCACTTGCGATGGACCCAGATGTTATATTATTTGACGAACCTACAAGCGCACTTGACCCTGAAATGGTAGGTGAAGTTTTAGAGCTTATGAAAGGCCTTGCTCGCAGTGGCATAACCATGCTTGTTGTAACGCACGAAATGGGTTTTGCGAGAGAAGTTTCAAACAGAGTTTTATTTATTGATGAGGGCGTAGTACAAGAGGATTCGCCACC
The DNA here is from genome assembly GCA_964370455.1 of uncultured Faecalibacterium sp. GTDB lineage: Bacteria > Bacillota > Clostridia > Oscillospirales > Ruminococcaceae > Faecalibacterium. Next base: position 500 of record CAYJJL010000095.1, on the reverse strand, counting down.
TGAAGAACTTTTTGAAAACCCTAAAAATGAGCGCTTAAAAGCATTTTTATCTAGTATATTATAAAATATAAAAAACCTTGTTTCATTTGTGCAAATGCACATTTTAAACAAGGTTTTCTCTTTTACCATTGGCACTGCAATTCTATTGACCTTTTACATATTAACGTGTATACTTTAATATGTAAACTTATAATCAAAATATTAATAACAACTTATTGTTAAATACAATCTCAGCATTTTAATTAATGGAGGTAACATGCACATACTACCCAACAATTTAAAAAGACAATACGACTTGCATGCCGCTGAATATGAGGCAAAAGCGTTGGAAACCTTACGTGGTGGCTGGTATATATTAGGCAAGGAAGTTGCCGCTTTTGAAACAGAATTTGCAGACTATATTGGTGCAAAGCACTGTGTAGGGCTTGCCAGTGGTTTAGATGCCCTTTGGATGGCTTTTAAAATACTAAATATCGGTACAGGTGATGAAGTTATTGTTT
>CAYJJL010000094.1:0-8162 GCA_964370455.1 uncultured Faecalibacterium sp. | reverse complement strand
ATGATGTTTTAAAACGCATGAATAGAGGCTACGATACTGAAAAATACAAGAAACTAGTCGATTATGCGCGCAAAAAAATAAAAGATGTATCTTTTAGCTCGGATATTATAGTTGGTTTTCCTAACGAAACTGCAGAGGATTTTGAAAATACGCTAGAGCTTATAAAATATGTTGATTATACACAGCTATTTACATTTATTTACTCAAAACGTTCAGGTACTCCAGCGGCCGAATTTGCAGATGAAATTACCCGTAAAGAAAAAACAGATCGCATGAATACACTTTTACGAATGCAAGAAGAGGCTAATTTTAAACGTCTTGAAAACTTAATAGGTGAACAAGTAACCGTACTTGTTGAAGGTGTTTCACGTACAGTTAATAAGCTTTCAGGGCGTTTAGCAAACAATATGCTTGCAGCCTTTACAGCTGAAAAAGAACTAATTGGCCAATATGTGAAAGTGCGCATACTATCAAGACGTGGTACTGTTTTAATGGCTGAGCTTTGCGAGGATTAATTGCGAAACAAATCTTAAAATTAAAGCCATGTCACCGTAAAAGACTGAACCATCAAAAGATGTTTTAGATATATTATTTTTTAAACCAGAAAGGAATTACTACAATGGATTGTATTGAATTATTTAAAAACGCTGCTGTTGCATTACAACAAGATAGCCGTTACCTAACACTTGAGCACGTACGCAAAGCAAACGATGCTGACGAAGCATTGCAAACACTAATAGGTGATTTTAACCTAGCGCGCATACAACTAAACAACGAAATTTCTGCTGAAGAACAAGACGAAGCTCGTGTTGCAGCATTAAACGATGATGTTAACCGTATGTATGGCGAAATAATGAACCACGAAGGTATGCTTGCTTACAACGAAGCTAAAAAAGATTGCGAAACACTTATTCAGCACATTGATGCTATCATCAATACTGCTATGAATGGTGGCGATCCAATGCTAGTTCAAGAACCAGCAGCTGGCGGTTTTTCACCATCTGGTTGTTCATCTTGCTCTGGTTGCGGCGGCTAATTAAAAAGTAATTTTATGACACAAAGCGCTATTTTGGAAAGTTTACGTTATTTTTCAAAGTAGCGCTAGTGTTGTATGTAGCGTATAGATTTTTTATGGTTTTTATTATAAAAGATTAAACATAAAAGCGGAAGTTTTAAAAATTGATAGGGATTTGAGAGGTTTTGTTATGGCTGGTTATTCTCCAATGATGCAACAATATTTTGCAATCAAGGAACAACATAAAGATAAAATTTTACTTTACCGTTTAGGTGATTTTTATGATATGTTTTTTGATGATGCGATAACTGCATCACGAGAGCTTGAGCTAACGCTTACAGGGCGCAACTGTGGCATGGAGGAGCGTGCACCTTTGTGTGGGGTGCCTTTTCATAGCTATGAGGGTTTTGTTGCACGTTTAATTGCAAATGGCTACAAGGTTGCCATTTGCGAGCAAGTTAGCCCGCCGACCAAAAAAGGCATAGTAAAACGTGATTTTGTGCGTGTTGTAACACCTGGTAGAGTTATAGAAAGCAGCATGCTACTTGATGATAAAAACAACTACATAGCAAGCATTTTTTTAAAGGGTAAAAATGCTGGTGTTTGCTTTGCGGATATATCAACAGGTATAGCACATATAACAGAGCTTACTAGCGATAAAATTACTAACGCAATTTTAATGGAGCTTTGTCGTTTTAGCCCTAGTGAGGTGCTAATAAATGAGGCTGTTTTAAGCGTTAAAGAAATTACCACTTATATAAAACAGCGTTTAAATTGTTCAGTAGAGCTTATTGAAGAAGAACGCTGCTCAATTGCCCTCGCAAACGAAGTTTTAAGCGGGCAATTTGGTTCAGATTGGCAAGAGCAGGGCAAAATTGCACCTAAAGGTTTAGTGCGTTTTGCTATGAGCGGGCTTTTACAATATTTATGCGATACACAAAAAAAGGGTATAGAACGATTACGCACTTTGCACAATTATACAGAGGCAGAGTACATGCACCTTTCGCCAGTGACACGTGCAAATTTAGAACTTACACAAACAATGCGTGGGCGTGAAAAACGTGGAACTTTGCTTTGGGTACTTGATAAAACACAAACTGCAATGGGCAAGCGTATGTTGCGTACTTATGTTGAGCAACCTTTGCTATCAAGTAGCCTTATTAACGCACGCTTAAACCGTGTTAGCGCTTTATACGATAACACTATTGCGCGCACTGAACTTAGCGAAAACTTGCGTAGTATTTTTGATGTTGAACGTTTGATGACACGTATAGTTTATGGTTCTGCAACACCTAAAGAGATTTACAGCCTAGCACAAACATGTGATAATTTGCCAGAAATTAAAAAGCTTGCTAATAGCATTGATTGTGGCGATTTAAAAGATATAGCACGAGAAATAGATACACTTAGCGACATAAAAGATGTAATTTTTGCATTTATTAATGATAGAATTTTAGAAGAACCTAAAGCGGATATAGTGCGCACAGGTTATAACGAAGAATTAGACGTATTACGTAATTTACGTGATAACGGTAAAAATATATTACCACAAATGGAAGCACGTATGCGCGAAGAAACAGGCATACCAAAGTTAAAAGTAGGTTTTAACCAAGTTTTTGGTTATTACATAGAAGTTAGTAACTCATATAAGCACTTAGTACCTGAGGAGTATGTACGCAAACAAACCATAACCTCAGGCGAGAGATACATCACACAAGAGCTTAAAGAGCTTGAAAGTAAAATACTAGGCGCAACAGAGAGATACTCAGTTTTAGAGCGCCGTTTATATGAAGAACTATTATGCACACTTTCAGGGCATTTACCACGCATACAAACCACAGCAAATGCAATTGCAACGCTTGATGTGGCTGTTTCGCTTGCGAGCGTAGCTGTGGATTATCAATACTGCCGCCCAGAAGTTGATGATAGCACGGATTTTCAGATTATTGCTGGTAGGCACCCAGTTGTTGAACAAATGCTTAGCGATGCATCTTTTGTGCCAAACGATACAGTTATGAACGCAGGCTCTGATAGGTGCTTAATAATAACTGGCCCTAACATGGCAGGTAAATCAACATACATGCGACAAAATGCACTAATTGCATTAATGGCACAAATAGGTTCGTTTGTACCAGCTGAAAAATGCCATATGGGTGTGGTTGATGCAATTTACACACGTGTTGGCGCATCTGATGATTTATCCGCTGGGCAATCTACTTTCATGGTAGAAATGACAGAGGTTGCTGAAATTTTAAGCACTGCAACGGCAAAAAGCTTAGTTGTTTTAGATGAAATTGGGCGCGGCACATCTACTTTTGATGGCATGAGTATAGCAAGAGCTGTTGTTGAGCATATAACAGATAGTGATAAAAAACTAGGGTGTAAAACCCTTTTTGCAACACACTACCATGAACTAACCGCACTTGAAAGTGAGCTGTTTGGCGTTAAAAACTATAACATCGCTGTTTCAAAAAAAGGTGAAGATATAACATTTTTACGTCAAATTGTACGTGGGCCTGCCGATGATAGCTATGGTATAGAGGTTGCAAAACTTGCAGGCTTGCCAAATAGCGTAATACGCAGAGCAAAAGCAATTTTAAAAGTGCTGGAAAAAAATGCACCTGACACAAACACGATAGAGCAATTAGATTTTAGCAGTTTTGATAAAAGCGAACCTGATTACCCAGAAAACGTAGCTGAAATTTTGGATAAATTAAAGGATTTAGATATAGATGAACTTTCAGCAAGAGATGCATTAAACGTGCTTTATGAGCTAAAGGCAAATATTTAAAACTATATAGCATTATAACCATCTAAACTTAAAGTTACTTTATAACAGATAGTTTAGGTAGCAAAATTAAATGATAAAAAAGGGGGATAGTTTACATGGCTGTTATTAATATATTAGATAAACACACAGCTGAACTTATTGCTGCTGGCGAAGTTGTAGAACGCCCAGCATCTGTTGTAAAAGAACTGCTAGAAAATGCGATTGATGCAAAGGCAAGCCAAATAAGCATTGCGATTGAAGCAGGTGGTGTGCGCTTAATTGAAATTAGCGATAATGGCACTGGCATTGAAACAGAGTATATGCACAATGCTTTTGTGCGCCATGCCACAAGTAAAATATCCACCGAAAACGACCTTGACAGCATAGCTACACTAGGTTTTAGGGGCGAGGCGCTTGCCTCCATAGCAAGTGTAGCCAAAGTGGAAGTTTTAACTAAAACTGCAGATGAAGAATTTGCTTGTTCTTTTAAAATTGAAGGTGGCGCCGAGCAAGAACCACAGGTTGCAGCACGTGCAGTTGGTACAACTATGCGTGTAAAGGAGCTGTTTTTTAACACCCCTGCACGTATGAAATTTTTAAAGAAAGATTCAAGCGAGGGTACTTTCGTAGCGGATTTAATAGGGCATGTGGCACTTAGCCGCCCTGATATTAGCTTTAAGTTTATACGTTAGTGCAAGTTTCAATATGTAACCGCTGGTGACGATAACTTACAAAGTGCGGCTTATGCAGTTTTAGGGCGAGAGTTTGCAAGGGATTTAATACCAGTTGATTGTAAAACTGGTTTATACCATGTGCAAGGTTTAATAACCCCCTCGCACAAATGCAGAGCTAGCCGCAGCATGCAGTATTTTTATATAAATGGCAGATATGTTAAAAATCGCACTATGATGGCAGCGCTAGAAACAGCATTTAAAGGCACCGTTATGCACGGCAAATTTCCTGGCTGTATATTACAAATGCAAATGCCAACAGATTTAATAGATGTAAACGTACACCCAGCTAAAACCGAAGTGCGCTTTGCGAAGGAAAAAGATGTTTTTGACGCTGTGTATCACGCTGTAAAATCAGCTTTATTGCTAGAGGGTAGCAAAAACCATATGTTTAGCTTATCTGATGCAAAACAGGTAAATGATATTAACACTTCGCAAAATAATACGTCTGTAAGTGACAAAAACACTGTAAATGAAAATAACCTTACAGGTGAAAACGCTTTTAAAACTGTAAAATCAGATGAATTTGCACCAAAAAGCACGGGACAATTACAAATGACAGCCGAAGAATATAAGAGTTTTATGGCTGGTGCAAAACCAGAGGGTAATGCAACTGTAATTAGCCCTAATGAGCCTATTATTCCTGTTAGTTTTAACAGTCCTTTATTTGAGGAAGAAACTCAAAACGATACAAAGGTTGTTTCGTTTGAGGCTGTAAAAATGCAAGATTCCGCTTTGGATATATTACCAGATTTAAACGAAAGCGATGTAAAAACTAATCAATTTGAACAGCCATTAGCAAAGCAACCATTAATAAAGCAGGAGTTAGTAGAGCAACCATTCACAGAGCAATCATTGGCGGAGGTTAAGCAAACATCACTTTTAAGCGAAAATGAGCAAGAGCCATTGCGCTTTATAGGCGAAGTTTTTAAAACATATATAGTTGCGCAGCTAGGGGATGAAATTTGTTTTATAGATAAGCACGCTGCACATGAACGCGTGATTTACGAAGAACTTTCTGCAAATTATGGCAATGTAAACTCACAAATGCTAATGCAAGCAGTTGTTGTAAATCTTTCTGGCAGTGAAAAACATGCTGTTTTAGAACAAATTGAAATGCTGGAAAACGTAGGCTTAGAAATCGATGATTTTGGCGGAACATCCGTACTTGTGCGTGCTGTACCTTGCGATGTAGAAGTACATGATGTAGAAAATTTAGTTATAGAACTTGCAAATAAACTATCAAAGGGTGCAAAAGATGCCATTAGCACACGCACAGATGATGTTTTACACTCAGTTTCGTGCAGAGCAGCTATGAAAGCTGGAGATAAAACTAGTGCTGAACAATTGTTGCATTTGGCACAGCGCATTATATCTGGAGAAATACCACCATTTTGCCCACATGGGCGACCATGCATTTTGCGCTTAACTCGAAAGGAGATTGAAAAACAATTTGGACGTATACTCTAAACCAAAGGTAATAGCAGTAGTAGGGCCGACAGCCTCTGGCAAAACAGGCCTTAGCGTAGAACTTGCCAAAGCAATTAATGGCGAGATTATTAGCGCTGATTCTATGCAAATATATAAATATTTAAATGTTGGCACGGCAAAAGTAACAAACGAAGAAATGCAAGGTATAAAGCACCACTGTGTGGATTTTTTAGAACCACATGAGCGTTTTAGTGTTGCTGATTTTATGCGCTGTGCAAGCATAGCAGTTGAAGATATAACATCAAGGGGTAAAACACCAATTTTAGTAGGTGGCACTGGCCAATACGTTGAAAGTTTTTTAAAAGGTATGCGCCTTAGTGAGCAAAAAACTAACGATGAGTTGCGTGCAAAACTAGCCCTGCGCCTAAAGCAAGAAGGCAGCGAAAAACTATACGCTGAACTGCTAGAAATAGACCCAATTGCCTCGGAAAAAATACACCCCAATAACACAGTGCGTGTTTTACGTGCACTTGAACATTACTATGCAACTGGGCAAACAATAAGCACACAAAAAGAGTTGTCACTGCCTGAAAGCCCACCATATGATAGTTTAATTTTAGGCTTAACTTTTGATGATAGAGCGCATTTATATGAACGTATTAACCTAAGAGTAGATATAATGATGCAAAAAGGCTTACTTAAAGAAGCAGAGTTTGTTTATAAAAATAAAGAACAATACCTAACAGCTGCACAAGCGATAGGCTATAAAGAGTTTTTTGATTATTTTGAGAAAAACGCACAGCTTGAGGATTGTGTTTGTGCTTTAAAGCAAGCCTCTCGCAGATATGCAAAAAGGCAATTGACATGGTTTGCGCACATGCAAGATATAGTTTGGATAAAAGCTGGTGAAAACGCAAAGAGCGAAGCTGTTTTAACAGTGAAGGAATTTTTAGTAAAGGAGTAATTTTGTGTACGATTTTAAAAAGATACGTAAATTAATACTTTTTGTTTTTTTGACGTTTTTAATATCAACTGGCATTTATGTTGGTTTTCAACTTTATAGTTTGTTGCGCCCTACATATGTATACGAAATTGCAATAAAATCAACGCTTTCTGATAGTATATTTTCATCAGGGTACGTCGTTTTTGAAGAAACTTTTGTTGAGGGTAGTGGCAACGTAGCATATACCGTACAAGAAGGCGAGCGTGTTACGCAAGGTCAAGCTGTTGCAGAGGTTTTCCAAAGTGATGCACAGCGCAGCGCAAGCCTACAAATAAAAGAAATCGAAAAAGATATCGAACTTTTGCAAGAATCTCAAAAAGTGGATAACACAAAAGTTTCAAACTTGCTATCACAGCGCAGTAGCTCACTTTATGATGTGTTGGATGCACTTGATGTGCAAGATTACACCGCTATTAGCGAAGAAAAAGACGATTATGTTTTGGTGCAAAATAAAATAGATATCTTAACAGGCGAACAATTAGATTACACACAACAAATTACAAATTTAACCGCGCAAAAAGATGCTTTGATAGCACAGTTAGGTGAACAACAAACAATCAATGCGCCAAGTAATGGTTATTTTGTTAGCACCAGTACAGCGCAGTTTTTATCCGAATATGAAAAAACAGCTAAAGATGTAAGCTTAAGCGATTTTGAACAAATGTTAAGTGATGAAAACTATGGCGATACAAGCAATTATCTTGGTAAAGTGGTTTCAAGTTATACTTGGTATTATATAGGTTCATGCACTTTTGAGGAAAGCCAACGTTTTACAATAGGGCAAGAGCTACAAATTGCTTTTCCTGATAAAAACAACGAAATTTATCCAACAGAGGTAGTTTCTATAGAGGTAGATGAAACAACGGATTTTGCACGTATTGTTTTAGAGTGTGAATATATGAGTGATGATATACTTGCACTTGGCAAGGAAAACGCACAGATAATTTTTGAAACTTATGAGGGTTTACGCATACCACAAAGTGCAGTACGCATAACAAAAGTGCAAGACCAAGCTGTTATTGATGCAACTGGTGATGAGTTTATTGAAGGCGTTTATGTAAAAAACAATAATATATTTAATTTTGTGCCTATACAAACATTGTTTGAAAACGATGAATATGTTTTAGTGCCTTACCAAACCATTGCAAATGCCTCAGAGGGGCTTATGCTTAATGATGAAGTGATAATATCTGGTCATAATGTAACAGATGG
>CAYJJL010000093.1:4773-8167 GCA_964370455.1 uncultured Faecalibacterium sp. | reverse complement strand
GCGCATCTTGTATTTCGCAAGAAAGCTTTAAGTTTGGTAGCATAGCGGATATTGTTTTTGCAATTACATCAAAAACCGCAGTTTTTGCATCTTGATGGTTTTCAATGTAATCAATAATTTCGTGTTGCACAGTTTGCAAATATGCAGTTTTATTTTTTTTACTAATGTTATACAATAATAGTTTTTTACTGCTATCGCTAAAATTAAAGGAATTGCTTTTATCTATTACTAAGTTTTCTTCAATAGTTATTTTGTTGTCATATTTAATAATCGCTGATTTAGTCGCTTCAAATAAATTTGCATACCTATTGCTTACATTGCTAGTAGTAGATATTTTTGAAAGCACTATATAACATTCAGAGGTATCTAGTAGGGTACCTTGCAAAGCCTCTATCATTTCTTTTCGTTGAGAATTACCTATAAAAACAACAAAGTTTTTCATGGGCATTTCAAGCACTGTAATATCAGTGCTTATATTGTGTTGCTTGCAAATATTTGTTAGTGTGTGTTTAATTAATTGTTCGCTTAAAAAATCAGAGTGTGAGTGTTCTTTATTATGCCCTATAAATAAAAAATAAAAATTATTGTCAGTTAAATTTATTTCGTTTTTTCTAAGTTCTTCTTGTAAGTTTTTTCTCTTATGGCCTAGCAATAATTCTTTAAGTAAAAGGTTTTTGTTTGATATTTGCCCAGAGGAGTAGCTTTTAATATGATCAATATGTAATTTAATGCGTTCAAATTCATCTTTAACTGGTAAGTAGGTGTTATCGTCATCTGTAAGCGAAATAAGTTTTCGCACTGGTGCGTATATTCGCCTTGAAAAAATAATTACAAGCGCAACAGCAACAAAAAATAATATGGATAAATTTAATAAGATATATAATAGCCTGTCAGAAATAGTTATATTGTTTGCATCTGTTTCGTATAAATATTTGATTTGGCTATTAATTTTAGATGTTATTGCGTGCTCAATTTCTTCACCTGTGACTTGTATCGTAAAATTATATAAGTTTTCAGATTCTACAACATGGCTGATTAATGAGCTTTTAGGTATTAGCATCATTAATGTGTTACCGCCGTTATCAGAATTTGTTTTTGTAACAAATAAAATATTCGTTTCAGTATCTAATATTTGCAAACGTTCAGTGTAGTTGAAAGTATCATTGTTTATAAAATTTTTTATTTCCTCGTTATCTTCTATATCATAATTAGCATAAAAAGCATCGATGGTTTTAACGGAAGAATTGCTAATAACAATATCAGTATATTTATTATATACAAAAAAAGTTGAATCTATATTGGATAACAAATTAGCATAAATGGATAGTCTTTTTTGTGTTTCCAGCGATAATATAGGTTCAGGGTCAGTGCTAGATTGATACTCTATAACTTCACGAAATTGCGAAACTAATGCAAAAATTTTAAATGATATAGTTAGCTTTTCATCAATTATACGTGCGGATTCTTCAGCTCGGTATTGATTTGCGATAAGCACTTCTTTACGAGCGTTATCTATTTCAGTATTAAGTTGAAATAAAAAAGAAAGCATAATTATTACTACCGATACAACGGATAGGCATAATATTATTTTTCTTAAATATAATCTTTGTTTCATGGTAATGTGCTTCCTTAATTTGTTGTGTAATTTTAACTAAAACTATTGTGAAAAATATGTAACTATGTATATATTATACCTCAAAAACTGTTTGTTTTCAACTTTTGGCAAAATAAATTAGCTACAAAATATACCTAAAATCTATGGTTATATTAATTTTCATTGGTTTTCGGTGATTATAAATACTATATAAAATAGTATCTATATATTTCTTTTATATAGTGGTTTATTATTTTAATATAGCTAGCACCTATAAGCCAAACTAGAAAAGAGGTTATTATGAAAAATCAGCGCAAAAAAAGAAATAAGTTTTTTAATAAGCTTAAAAATAAGCTAATATGCGAGTGCCAGGAGTTAGCAGTGGCGGTTAAAAACCACTGGTTATTGTATTTGGTAATTGTACCATTTGTTTTGTGGTATGCAATATTTATGTATAAACCTATGTATGGTTTGCAAATTGCCTTTAAAGATTACGAAGTTTTAAAAGGCATAGAGGAAAGTGTATGGTTAGGGTTTGAGCATTTTGAAGAATTTTTTACAGATTCTGAATTTTGGCGAGCGTTTACAAATACGTTAATAATTAGCGCTTACGATTTGGCGTTTGCTTTCCCTGCGCCTATTATTTTAGCGCTTATGCTTAACGAAGTTCGCCACGGCGGTTTTAAAAAGATAATACAAACAGTTACATATTTACCACACTTTATATCTGTTGTTGTTATAGCTGGTTTAGTAACAAGCTTTTTTGCACCATCTGGTATAGTAAACATTGTTATTCAAATGTTTGGTGGCGAATCTACATATTTTTTAATTAAGCCAGAATATTTCAGGACGATTTTTACAGGTATGGGTATATGGAAAGGTGTCGGTTTTGGTGCGGTTGTTTATATTGCAGCGCTTGCAGGTGTGGACGAAACCTTATATGAGGCAGCCAAAATAGATGGCGCTGGTAAGTTATCACAAATATGGAACATTACCTTGCCTAGCATTGCACCAACTATAATGGTTATGCTGATACTAAAAATAGGCACATTACTATCTGTTTCATATGAGGCGGTTATACTTTTATACCAACCAGCAACTTACGAAACTGCTGATATTATAAGTACATATGTTTATAGATATGGTTTACAAAATGGCAGATATGACTTTGCGACAGCTGTAGGTTTGATGAATTCAATAATAGGGTTTATTTTGGTTTTCATCAGTAATACACTAAGCAAAAAGTTCTCTGAAACAAGCGTATTTTAGGAGGTAAATTATGATATCGAGTCGTGGAGAAAAAATATTCTATTTTACAAATTATTTTTTATTATTAATTATTGGTTTTATAACACTTTATCCATTTTATTATGTTTTAATAGCTTCAATTAGTTCTGGTAAAGCCGTTGCAGAGGGTGCGGTGTTTTTTTTACCTAAGGATATTACCTTTGATGCGTATATAGAGCTTTTTAAAAGTGAAGAAGTTTGGAAGGGTTATGGCAACAGCATATACTATACAGTGTTTGGCACAATTATTAGCATGTTTTTAACTATATGTGGTGCATATCCGCTTTCTAAAGAATATTTTAAAGGTAGGCGTGTTTTAAGATTTTTAATGGTATTTACAATGTGGTTTCAAGCTGGTATGATACCCACTTACTTAAACTTTATTTCCTTAAATATGCGTAACGAATGGGTTATTTTAATGGTTATTGAGTTTCGTCATTTTACCTTTATTTTGATAATTACATTTTTAATTGACTTCCAAAAAGAGATAGCGGACGAGGCCAATATTGCCGT
>CAYJJL010000093.1:0-4763 GCA_964370455.1 uncultured Faecalibacterium sp. | reverse complement strand
TAGTACTTTTAACGTTATTTTGCTAATTAACTTTTTTAGTTCAGTACCAAAATCTCTAGAGGAAGCTGCCACTATTGACGGTGCAAACGATTTACAAGTTTTATTCCATATTTTTGTGCCACTTTCAAAACCAGCACTTGCAACAATAGCATTGTTTTATGGTGTAAATAGATGGAATGGTTACTTTTGGTCAATGATTTTATTACGTGATGAAGATAAATATCCACTTAATGTTTGGCTAAAATCTTGGATAGTTGAAAACCACGCTTTAACTGAAACAGGTAGCACGATTACTTCAACTTATTCAGCAGATACTTTTGTTTATGCAACCATTATGGTGGCTATTATCCCAATCATGTTAATTTACCCATTTATACAACGCTTTTTTGTTTCAGGTGTTATGGTAGGTGCAGTTAAAGGCTAATAAAGGAGCAAACAATGTTTAGTGGTATTATAAAAAGATACAATAACTTGCTAGTATCTACGTGCGACACACTGGCACAAGATGATACTGTTACTAAATATTTAAATCAACTAGAAACTGAAAAAAACTATCTATGGAGCGACCTATCAAATTTTGATAGGTCTGCTACTATTACTAACAGTTATAAACGTATTTTACAAATTGCACTTTGTTATAAAAATGCTGAAAGTACTTATTATAATGATGTGTTGGTTTTTAAAAAAATTGTGTTTTCACTAGATTTTATGCACAAAAATTATTACTCGCAAAAATCATATTACGACAATTGGTGGGATTTTGAAATAGGAACACCGCTAGTTTTACTAAAAATAATGTATCTAGTAGATGTGCCAAATGCAAAAAACTATTTAGATGATATTTATTATTATCAGCCAGACCCTAATATGTCTGGTTTGCGTGCAGGTAAAAGGCGTGCTCATTGTAAATCGGTAGCAGCAAATAGAGTAGATACTGTTAAAATAGCGATATTACTAGCCGTTTTAAAAAATGATTTAGCGCTTTTAAACACTGCAAAATATGCCTTGGAAGATGTTTTCAAAATTACAGAGTTTTCGCTCACTGCAAAAGGTGAGGAGCGAGATGGAATTTACAACGATTTTTCGTTTATACAACACGGTGATATACCATACACAGGCACATATGGCAATGTGCTTATTAGCGGTATAGCTGAAATATTATACATTACATGCGATATTTGGGCTGTAAATCAGCTAAATAATATTGAAATAATATTTGAATTTGTAGAAAAAGGTTTTTTCCCTGTAATACATAATTTATGTGCTATGGATATGGTTAATGGTAGGGGAGCAAGCCGAAAACAATTTCAGAGTATAGGTTTTGGTTGCCAAATTGTTGGCGCAGTGATATTATTATCTTTAACAGCGCCACAAAAATATGCAGAAAAATACAAAAGCTTTGCAAAGTATCAACTTTCTGACGAGAGGTTTGAAATATTTAAAAGTTATGTAAACTCGAAGCTGATACTAGATATCGCAAATGAAATACTTGCAGATGTACAAATAAAACCAATGTTAAAACAACCGCAAGCTTTTGCATTTAATTATATGAAAAGGCTTGTGTGTATTAGAGAGTATTTTACATTTGCTTTGGCATTAAACTCAAAATATATACGCTCGTATGAGTATATGTCTGGCGAAAACAAGCAAGGCTACTATACCTCAGATGGTGCATACTGGATATATACTGATAATTTTGATGAATATAACAAAGATTATATAGCAACACGAAACCCATATAAAGTGCCAGGTGCAACTATAAAAGATATACCAATACCAAACGAGGCGCTTTATTATTGTTCGCCTACTGATAATGCTTTGATTATGGATATTGATAACTATTATGGCATGGCGTGTTTTGAGTTAGATAAAAGAAAAACGTTAGAAGATAAAAGCCTAGTGGCCATGCATGGGGTTGATACTTATGCAAAAAAATCATATTTTGTTTTGGATGATTGCATAGTTGCCTTAGGTTGTGATTTTAAAGGCGAAAAACTTAAAACATATATAGATACCAGAAAAATATCTGCTTTAAATAAAACTAAAACGAAAACAAATAAAATGCTGTTTAAAGATTTTGGTTACATTTCAAAAAGTGATTTTACATATGAGGAATACGCTGAACACAGAAGCTTTTTTGATGTTAACTTTGCTTACACAGATGAAAAAATTACACAAAACTACGCAAGTTTATATATTGAGCATGATGATGCTAAAACATATGATTATACTATTGTGCCATGCATAAGCGAAAATGATTTTAATAACTATTTTCCGAGCTACTGCACTTTACAAAACGATGAAAAAGTACAAGCAATATCTTATAAAAATATGCTGATGGCAAATTTTTGGCAAGCACAAACACATAGTTTTATACAAACAGATGGCGTGGCATGTGTTTGTGTGAAAGAATATGAGGATGTTTTAGAAGTATCAATAATTGCGAATTGTAAAACAGTAAATTTGTTTATAAAAGGTTTAGAAATAATAAGTTCAAATGCTTTTGTAGTTGTAGAAAACACAAAAGTTGAAATAAAAATTAACAGCAGAGAAAAAATACACGTAAAACTAAAAAAGAGGTAAAACGATGAGTAAGTTTTTAGAAAACCATGCAGAGATTAGCAAAACACAATTAGAAGAGGCTATTGCAAATGCAGTTATTCAAGCAGAGCAAGCAGTGGACACTTTAGGCGTAAAGTTTAAACCAGCGCAAAGTACAAACGATGTATACCCCGTATCAGAAAATATTGATTGGACAGAGGGTTTTTACACAGGCGAGTTGTGGATAGCGTATGAGTTGAGCGGTAAGGATAAATTTAAAGAAACAGCACTAGCTCAAATAGCTTCGTATCGTGAACGCTTGGAAAAACGTATTTTTGTTGACCACCATGACATGGGCTTTTTGTTTTCGCCATCTTGCGTGGCAGCGTACAAGCTAACTGGTGATGATTTTGCAAAGCAAACCGCTATAATGGCGGCTGATAATTTAATATCACGCTTTCAACCTGTGGGTAATTTTATTCAGGCTTGGGGTGAACTTGGCGCAAAAGATAATTACAGGCTAATTATCGATTGCTTGTTAAACCTACCTTTGCTTTATTGGGCCAGTGAGGTTAGCGGTGATGAAAAATATGCTGACATTGCAAAAAAACATATAACAACAGCGTTAAAATGTGTACTGCGAGAAGATGACTCTGCATATCATACGCATTTTTTCGATACTCAAACAGGCGAGCCAACCGTTGGTGTGACACACCAAGGATACAGAGATGGTTCGGCTTGGGCAAGAGGGCAAGCATGGGGTGTATATGGCATTGCGCTTAGCTATAAATACACTAAAAACCCCGAATATATAGAAAAATTTAAGCGTGTTACGGATTTTTTCATAGAGCATTTACCAAAAGACTTAATACCTTATTGGGATTTTGATTTTACCGATGGCACTACAGAGCCAAAGGATTCTTCCTCGGCGGCCATTGCTGTTTGTGGCATCCTTGAAATGGCAAAATACTTACCTGCGAATGAGGCTGAGTATTATACATCAGTTGCTAAAAAAATATTAAAATCATTGGCCGAAAATTATACCGCAAAAGCTCAAAGTGGTTCAAACGGACAGTTGTTGCATGGTGTATATGCAAGATCGTCTGAGTATAATACTTGCCCTAATTTAGGTGTGGATGAATGTAACACTTGGGGTGATTATTATTATATTGAGGCTTTAATTAGGCTTGATAGAGATTGGGAATTATATTGGTAATTAAATAGATATAGATTTTTACAAATTATTTATAATCGTTAAAATAGCTGTCTGCATGTGTAGACAGCTATTTTAAAATATTTTTTTAATTATGCAACAAATATAAAACAAATTTTGTTATATAGGGTGAAAGGAGGTTTTTTATGAACGATGAAATAATTGTTGATTTGTATTTGCACAGAAATGAAACTGCTATTAGCCAAACACAGCAAACTTATGGCAAAAAACTTAATTGTTTGGCTTTTAATATTGTAAAAAACGAAGAAGATGCAAACGAGTGCGAAAATGATACATATTTAAGTGCATGGAATAATATTCCGCCTAAATCGCCCAAAACCTATTTATTTTCTTTTCTTGCGAAAATAACGAGAAACATATCGATAAATCTCTATAATAAAAACCATACACAAAAAAGATTTGCTCATATTACTACACTAACTAACGAAATGGAAGAATGTATCCCTAACCCTAGTGATTGTGCTTTTGAAATTTCCGAAAGCGATTTAACGGACACTATAAATAAATTTCTTTACTCCTTAAAAGATATCGAAAGAGAAATTTTTGTTAAGCGTTATTGGTATGCTGAAAGTGTTAAAGAGATTGCGATAACCTATAATTTTTCTGAAAGCAAAATAAAATCAATGCTTATGAGAGTTAGAAACAAGATGAAAGATTATTTTGAAAGTGAGGGTATCGAGTTATGAGAGGTAAAGATTTATTTGAAAAAATTACAAACATTGATGATGAAATTATTACAAAAACAGCATATGTAAATAAAAAAGCGAAACCGATTTATATTAAATGGATAGGCTTGGCTGCTTGCTTTGCTGTTGTCGTATCTGTTGGCGCACTTTACAGTGACAATAACGACGAAACGAATGCAGACACTAACCTACCTATGATTACTCTAAATACTGATTTTAGCGGTGGTATGGGATTTGAGGGTTATTTGGCAAATAGCATTGAAGATTTAGTAAATGCAAATCCGTGGAATGAAGATACTGAG